>NZ_JBTWNF010000030.1:0-46590 GCF_054796175.1 Actinomycetospora sp. C-140
AGGCGGAGCGTGAGCGCGCCGAGCAGGACAAGGCGGAGCGTGAGCGCGCCGAGCAGGACAAGGCCCCTAAGAGCAAGAAGGCTCGAGATGGTGTCGGATCGGCGATCGCTGCGGAACAAGTACGTCGCGAGCGGCAATATAGGAATGGCGGGCTTATGATGGCGGCGGCCCTAGTCGCTGGCCTTACTCTGATTGCGGTCGTTGCGGCAGTCACTCAAAACTCTGACTCCAGCCAGCGAACCTTTCCCACCACAACCTCGCCTGCATCTCCGGGTAGCCCTACCTCGCTTTCCAGCGCCTTCCCGCATGCCACCTCAAGCTACGGGTGTAGAGATAGCACTCCCTCATCGGCACAGTACGTTGCGGCAGTAATATGCGATTCAGGGGTGAGCTACTATCGGCTGTCTGCGGCGCCGACGCCCTCAGCGCCCGAGGGCATGACCAACGTAATCGTGACCCCGAACGAGTGCGGTACGCGGTACTCGGGGACCTACTACTCTGGCGCGTCAACTTGGGAGGTGAACTTCTATCGAGGAGGTTACAAAACTGAGAGTTTCGGCGGCACAACTTCGGTGATCTCCGTCAATACGGCCTACGTGTGCGGTTGAGCTCTCAAGGGGTGGGGGTCTCCCGAGGTGCTTCGGATCAAGTGGTGACCGCAAGCATTGAAGCTCTTGTTCCCTAGTAATGTGCGTACGTGGACGCACGAGTTCGAGTAGTAGATTGACGAATCTAGGACGGCACGGCCGAGCGCGAATGTGGCATTCCGTGGGTCGTGACGGCCTCTCTGTCGAGCTCACTGCATCTTCGCGACTGCACGATCCGGTTGTCGAGCATTCAGCGGACGTCGCGACCCCAGACGTTCAGATCAGTATTCGGGGCGCGTTCAGATGTCGGCCTCCGGCTCGCGACGGCAACGAAAGTTCGTTCCTGCGGTGCGCGCGACGCCGGGATTCTTTACAGTCAGCCGCTTGGGGAGTCGCATGAACTCCTTGCGGTCGTTTTCGACTGCGGCGGTCCGCGGCCAATGCTCCGGGGTCCGGCTTTCCGCGAGCCGCTGGAGCTCGACGAATGCGCGGACGAGGCCGCGCAGGCGAGTGCCGGAACGCCATCCCGATAGGTGTTGCGGCAGCGCTAGCGCGGCCCCCATCGGAAGTCCGCAAAATCGCGGCGGTCTCGTGAAGATGCACGCCCGGGTTGGCCGTCGCCAGGAGCCGGAGCGAAAGGACCTGACCTGGTTGCTCGCCACCGGACGCCAAATGGAACGGTCCAACACCGCGACCGAGACGACGATTTCGGGCGTTCGCGCCGCTATCGACGTCGTTGCAAGCGCGCCCCGGATCGCGGCGGGACGACAGCAGCGATCGAGTGGTGCCGCACCGATGCGCCGCGCCTCGAAGCGCCAGCGCGAGGCCCGACATCGTTAGCTGGCGGTGCGCGCCAGTCGGGCGGTTGTACCGCGTTGAGGAGGCGGGCCACGTCGGGTGTCCATGCTGGGCTCCCACAGCCCGACCCCGGCCCCACGGACCCGGGCGACGGTGCGCCAGGGCCCGCCGAGCGTCGACGGCGTGGCGCAGCGCGAACACAGGCCGCCCAGCCTGCGGGCAGGCCCGTTACCCGGCACGCCGAAACGAGGCCGGTCCCGCGGCAGCCCGGTCGGCATACGGTCGCGCCCGCGAGGTAGAGCAGCACCCGCACCAGGGCGGGGTGCGCGCCAGGCGCTGCCGGAGGCGGGGGACCGCCGGCAGCCGTCGCGCGAGGAGCCCTCGGACAGTGTCGACGTTGAGGTCGGCGCGGTCGTCCACCACGACGACCGCGCTGAGGTGCAGGGGCGCGGGCCCGCGGTTCGGTGGCGAGCACCGTGAGGTCGCTCGCCGACGGGCGGTCGAGGGGGCACGGGACGAGCCTGCCCGGCACGGCTGATCGGGGCTCGGATCTGCGGCCGCGGCGCCCCGCCGAACGCCTTCAGTGGTACGGCTTGTGCGGGATGGCGGCGTCGTTGGTCTGCTGCTCGAAGTCGACCCAGATCGCGCCGTCCTCGATCTTGCAGGCGTAGGTCGGGATCGGGTCGACGGCCGGGACGCCGGTGGGCACGCCGGTGTGCAGGTCGAAGCGGGAGTTGTGGGCCGGGCAGATCAGGGAGTCGTCCTCCTGGAGATAGCCCTCGTTGAGCGGCTGCTGCTGGTGGGTGCACGTGTTGTGCACGGCCACCGCCTCGTCCTCGTAGAGCCGGACGACACAGATCGGCTCGCCACCCATGTGGCAGAGCATCATGTCGCCTTCCTCGAGCTGGTCGACGTCCGCGACCGCTTCCCAGGCCATGGTGGTGGTTCCTCTCAGGAGTTCGACGATCGCCGGGACCGCGGGGCCGGTGCGGAGCCCCGGACCTCGATCCAGCCGTTGCGCACGCGTGCCGGGAGCACGGGCTGGGGATGGTGGGCGGGCCCGCGCACGATGTGCCCGTCGCGCAGGTCGAACACCGAGAAGTGCAGCGGGCACGCGACGGTGCAGTCGTCGACCTCGCCGCGGTGCAGCAGCGCGCCGGCGTGGCTGCAGACGTCGTCGATCGCGTGCACCTCGCCGTCGCTGCGGTGCAGCATCACCCGCCGGCCCTCGACCTCGACGCCGGTGACCGTGCCCTCGGGCAGGTCCTCCTCCGCGACCGCCTTCACCCAGCGTTGGGGGCCGGTGTGCGTCGCGACCCGGTTGACCATGAGCGCCCGGCCCTGCACGAGGTGCCCGCCGACGTAGGCGGCGACCACGGTGACGGAGAGGCCGGCCGCGCCGAGCACCTGGCCGGTCCGGCGGTGCCCCGCGAGCCGGGCGGCGAGGGAGATCCCCTGCAGGGTGGTGCCCGCGCCGTTGAGGAGGCCGTGGAACAGCCCGACGCGGCGGTCCTCGGCGTCGCTGACCGTCCAGTCGGCGACGCCGGTGGCCGCGGTGGCGGCCGCGGCCGCGATCCCGGCCGCGTTGAGCGTCGACGCCGGATCGAGGCGCGAGCCCTGCGGCGGGACGTCCTGGCCGGCCATGTCCAGCAGCAGGACGGCCGACCAGAACCCGATCGGCAGGTCGGAGAGCGCCGGGTGCAGCGAGTGCCCGAGCCAGCGACCGCCGTGCATCAGCTCGACGACCGGGTTGGCGCGGAAGCGGTCGTAGACCGGGTCGACGGCCTCCGCGGCCTGGTCGTTGAGGCGTCGCAGCCACGGCCATCGGGTGATCTCCGCGAGGGCGCGCTGGTGCCAGACCTGCCGGCCCGCGCCGGGATCGCCGCCGGTCTCCGCCATTCGCCGCCCCCGTGGTGGTGTGGGTCGCCGGGGGAGAGCCTGGCACCTCCCGGGTGATCCACGCCATAGCTGATCGAATCAGAGGATCTTCTCGCCGAAGAACACCGCGATGTGGTTCTCGTTGTAGGGCGGGATCGACCGGTACCCGGTCGCGGCGAAGAGCTTGCGGCTGTGCCGCTGCTCGCCGCCCGCGTCGAGGCGCGCCCGCGTGTAGCCGAGCTCGCGCGCGGCCTCCTCGAGCGCGGCGAGCAGCGCGCGCCCCACGCCCCGGGAGCGCGCGTGGGGGACGACGTACATCCGCTTGATCTCGCAGACGTCGTCGTCGAGGGGGCGCAGCCCGCCGATCGCGACGGGCTGCCCCTCGTCGTACCCGACGAGGAACCGGCCACGCGGCGGGGCCATCTCCTCGGGGGTCGTCACCGACCCCGGGCGCACCGCGCGCCCGGGGTACTGCGCGTCCAGGAGGGTGTTGAGCGCCGCGAGCAGCTCCCGGCCCGGTGAGTGGTCGGAGCGCTCGGACCGGAACTCGACCGCCATCGGCCGCTAGGAGACGCCCAGCTTCTCCGCCGCCATCCGCGTGCCCTCGACGCGGTTGGTGATCTTCTGGAAGGCGACGTCCCGCGCGTAGTCCGGCGACCCGTGGTTGGGCTTCTCGTCGATCGAGAACGGTGAGAAGCCGCAGTCGTCGGTGGAGCCCAGCTGCTCCTTGGGGATGAAGTCGGCGGCACGGACCAGCCGGCCGGCGACCTCGTCGGCGCTCTCCACGCGCGGGTTGCCCGGGTTGATCACGCCGATGTAGGCCATCTGCGTCACGCCGTCGGCGTCGGTGCGCAGGTTCTTCCCGATGGACTCGTAGACCGGGTCCTTGTCGCGCTCGCTCGCGAGCTGGATGAGGAAGTAGCCCGCGTTGATCTTGAACATCTCGGGCAGCAGGTTGTTGTACGGGACGTCGGCGGAGTGCACCGAGTCGCGGTCGCCGCCGGGGCAGGTGTGGATGCCGATCTTCGTGCGCTCGTCCGCGGAGAACCGCGCCATGACGCGGTTGTTCAGCTCGATGAAGTGCGGGAGCAGCCCGGCGCCGGTCCACGGGTTGCGCGGGTCCTCGCGGGTGGCCAGCCGGCCCTCCGTGAAGTCCACCGACACGCGGGCCGCCCCGGCGTCGAAGGCCGCCCGGATGTCCTTCTCGCACTCGTCGATCAGCTTGGCCTCGAAGTCCTCGCGACTGTAGCCCTCCACCGGGTCCTTCAGGGGATAGAGCAGCGCGAGCATCGACGGAGCGATCACGGCCTGCTTCATGGGCTTGTGCGCCTTGCCGATGGACTTCTTCAGCGAGTCCGCCGCGTAGTTCGAGTACTCGAAAGGACCCTTCACGAGCTTCGGCAGCTGGCGCCCGTGGCCGTCGGCGAAGATCGCGAAGAACTGCCCGCCCGGGCCGAGCGAGGGGGCGAGGCCGGTGCCGGCGAGGGTGTCGGTGATCGGGTACGTCGCGAAGGACGACCAGCGCTGCTCGCCGTCGGAGATGATCGGCGCGCCGGTGGCCTCGTAGCGGTCGATCGTGTCCTGGACCGCGGCCTCCTGCTCGACCTCCAGCGCCGCCTTGTCGATCTTCCCCTCGTCGTAGGCCGCGTAGGCGTCCTGGAGCTTCTGGGGTCTCGGCATGGAGCCCACGGGCTCCGTCGGGATGCCGGTGGAGGTCCGAGGGTCGTAGTCGGCCATGGCACATGCTCCAGTTCGTCGTCGAATCAGGGGAGCTGGCGTTGGTCGACGCTAGAGGTGTGGCTCAGATCACGTCAACGGATCGCGGCGGAGGGACGAACATGTTCGTCACGAACGTGTTCGTCACAGGAGGAGACATGCCCACCGCTCCCGCTCCCGCGATCGTCGTCGTCGGCGCGGGCCTCGGGGGCCTGACGCTGGCAGCGGTGCTGCAGCGGCACGGCGTCGGGGTCACCGTGCTCGACCGGGACGCCGGGCCGTCCGTCCGCGCCCAGGGCGGGATGCTCGACCTGCACGAGGAGTCGGGCCAGGCGGCGCTGCGCGCGGCGGGCCTGGAGGTCGGCTTCCGGGCCGCGGTGCTCCCCGGCGGTGAGGCCCTTCGCGTCCTGGACCGCGAAGGCCGGGTCCTGCACGAGGAGGACGACGACGGGGAGGGCGGCCGCCCGGAGATCCAGCGCGAGACGCTGCGGGACCTCCTCCTGGGCGCCCTCGCCCCCGGCACCGTCCGGTGGGGGACACGGGTGGTGGCCGTCGAATCGCTGGGGGACGAGCGGCACACCCTGGAGCTCGACGGCGGGGAGACGCTCGTGGCCGACCTGCTCGTCGGCGCCGACGGGGCCTGGTCGCGGGTGCGGCCGCTGGTCTCGGACGCGGTCCCGGTCTACAGCGGGGTCACCTTCGCCGCGGCCCGTCTGCACGACGTCGACGCCCGCCACCCGGGACCGGCGAAGGTCGTGGGCGGGGGGCTGGTGTTCGCCCTCGGCGACCGGCGGGGATTCATCGCCCACCGCGAGCCCGCGGCGACGATCGAGGTCTACGCCGCGGTGCGCACCGACGAGCCCGCCGCGCTGGAGCGGGCTCTCGCCGACGGCACGCTGCTCGACGCCTTCGACGGCTGGGCGCCCGATCTCCGGGCGCTGGTCGCCGAGGCCGACGAGCCGTTCGCGGTGCGGCCCATCTACGCCCTGCCCGTCGGCCACGCGTGGGAGCACCGCGCGGGGGTGACCCTGGTCGGCGATGCCGCGCACCTCATGTCGCCGTTCGCCGGCGAGGGCGCGAACCTCGCGATGCAGGACGGCGCCGAGCTGGCCGCCGCCCTGCTCGAGCACGGCGTGGCCACCGCCGCCGGACGCGACCGCGCGCTCGCCGCGCACGAGGCGGCCATGGTGCCCCGCGCGGCGCGGGCCGCCGCCGAGTCGGCCGCGAACCTCGAGCTCTGCTTCGGCCCGGACGGTGCGACGGCGCTGCGCGACGTCTTCCTCGCGCACCGGGCCTAGCGTCCTGTCCGTGGCCGAACCGGTGAGCCGGCGGGAGCGCCCGTCGAAGCCCGCGCTCACGCGCGCGGGCGTCGTCGCGACCGCGGCCGCGCTGGTGCGCGACGAGGGCGCCGCGCGGCTGACCATGCGCCGGCTCGCCCAGCGGCTCGACACCGGGCCGGCCTCCCTCTACGTCTACGTCCGCGACACCGCCGAGCTGCAGACGGCGGTGCTCGGCGAGTTCCTGGCCGCGGTCGACCTCACGCCGGCGGGGGAGCGGGGACCCTGGGACGACCGGCTGCGACGGGTCGTCGGCTCCTACACCGCCGTGCTGCGCGAGCACCCCAGCCTCGCCCGCGTCGCCGTCGTCACCCGCCCGAGCGGTCCCCACTACCTCGCGCTGGTCGAGACGCTGCTGGCCCTGCTCGCCGAGGGCGGCATGCCCGACGACCGAGCGGCGTGGCTCGTCGACCTGCTCCTGCTCGTGGCCACCGCGTCGGCCGCGGAGCACGGCACCCGCGGCGAGGAGGGCACCGAGGGCGCCGCCGACGCCGACCTGGCCGCGACCCTGCGCGCCGCCTCCGCGACGCAGCACCCGCGCGTCGCGGCGCTCGGGGAGGCGCTGGTGTCCGGCGCCCCCGAGGACCGGGAGCGCTGGTTCGTCGACCTGCTGCTCGCCGGGGGGATGGGGACGCCGCGGCCGGACCGCTGACGATCAGTCGGCGGGACGGCCGAGCAGCGGCCGGACGAGGGCGCGGATCGCGTCCGACGGCGCGAGGCCGAGCTCGTCGCGCAGGAGGATCCGGAAGCTCTCGTACTGGTGGAGTGCCTCCGCGCCGTTGCCCTCGGAGAGGTGGACCTCGATCACCCTCCGATGGGCGCTCTCCCTCGCGACCCGCCCCGCCCTCACCGCGGTGGCCGGCGTGCTCGCCGCGGCGGTCGTCGCGGTCAACGTGGTCCTCGTCGTCTCGGTGTTCTCGTTAGCACGGGGGAGACCGGGGTCATGGTCCTGGCGGCGTGGCGGGAGGAGGGCGCGCTGCGCGTGCGCCTGACCGCCGCGGACGACCTCGGCGCGCCGGCCCGGCCCGTCGGCGTCGCGGGGACCGTCGACGACGCCTGTGACGCGGTGCGCCGATGGCTGGAGGAGCGGGCGGGGTGATCACCCCAGCGCCCGCGCGACGGCCTCGTTGATCCAGGCCCGCTTGCCCCGGCTGTAGACGTCGACATCGCCGCCGGCCTCGCGGGCGAGGCGGTGCTTGAGGGCGACGTACGCGGCGCGGTGCTCCTCGTCGGCGCGCAGCCGATCGCGGAACGCCAGCAGCTCGCGCCACACCGGCGAGGCGCGCGGGTGGAGGTGGACGTTGAGGGGCCGCCCGGGATCGGCGTCGACCGCGACGCGCTGCGGGTGCTCCCGGTCGTGGCGGTCGATCCCGTAGAAGTCCCCGGCGACCGGCACGACGCCGGCGCGGTGCCACGCCGCGCGGCCCAGGGCGTCGACCGCGTCGAGGTCCTCGACGACCACGAGGAGGTCGACGAGGTCCTTGCCCGCCATGCCCGGGACCGACGTCGACCCGACGTGCTCGATGCGCAGCGCCCGGGCGCCGAGCGCCGACCGCACCCGGGCGCCCCACCGGGCGGCCGCGGCCGGCCACCCCGGGTCGTGGTCCGCGACGGTCACCGTGCGCGCCCGGGGCGCCCGCTGCCCGCGGGCGAGGAGGTGGGCGAACGGCACCAGCCGCCGGGTCCAGAACGCCTCGACGGCCGCGGGACCGTCCAGGCAGGCGTCGACGGCGTCGCCGGCACGGCCGTCGACGACGAGGTGCCCGGCGGCGGGGTCGATCGGGTCGCGCACGTCGACGAGCTCGATGCCGGGCGTGGCCGCCGCGCGGGCCCGGAGGTCGGCCGCGGTGTCGGCGGCCAGCCGCGCCGCGAGCCCGAGCCGCAGCGGCGGCGACATCGAGAGATCCGTCACCCCGGCCATGTGAGCGGCCCGGCCCGGCGCCGTCAACCTGGGGCCCGAGCCGGTCGGCCCGCCGAATCCGCCGCTCACGGGGCGGTGCGGGACGCCGCGACGGTCGCCGGACCCGACCCACGCTCTCACGCACCGTGTCCAGTCGAACGCGTCCGGTACGGGGTGATGGCCGCCGCGGCATCAGGGGGCGGGCAGGATGGGTACGGATCCGTCATGACCGGTCCGGAGGGAGCGACGATGCACACCGACGACACGCCCACGAGCGGCGACCAGGGCGGCGACACCGCCGTGGTGCCCGAGCTCGTCGGGCTGCCGGCGAGTGAGGCCCACGACCGGGCGCTGGACGCCGGAGTCCTCGCGGTGGGACGCAACGCCGTCCACACCGGTGCCGGCCGCGGGCACGTGGCCGACCAGGAGCCCGCCGCGGGCGAGCAGCTCGAGCGGGGCAACGAGGTCGGCATCTGGATCGCGGGCGGCGCCGCGCGCACGCCCACCGGCCCCGATCCCGACGACGGCCCCGAGGGCGGCGGCGGAGGCGGCGGCGTCCGCCCCGAGCCCAGCCCGGTCGGCCCCGCGGGCGGCGGCACGAACTGAGCCGGATCGACGGCACGCCCCCGCCGGACGGTGATCCGGCGGGGGCGTGACGTGTCCGATGTTGTGCCCGGCGGACGGCTGGTCGACGATTCGATCGTGTACCACGTAGCTCTGAGTTATCCGGGGCGTCGCCCGGTCGGGGTGTTCCTCCGGCCCGAGGACTTCCACTACCTCCGCACGCTGCGGTCGGCGGGACGCCCCGGCTCGGTGACGGCCCTCGACGCCCGGGCGCGCGAGATCGTGGTGCACGTCGAGCGCCTCGCCGCCGACCCGGAGCTCCTGGGCTACGGTGCCGATCCGTTGGGCGGCGAGCCCGCCCGCGAGACCCGGCAGACACCCGTCCGGGCCTGAGCCGAGCGAGTTCCCCGGAGGCCGCCGTGGACGCCGACCAGGTGCTCGACGGGGTCCGCGGGACCCTCGCCCCCCACGGCGTGCCGGGCGCGATCGTCGGGGTGAGCCACCGGAGTGCCGTCAGCGTCGCCGCCGCCGGTACCACGACCCCCGACGGCGACGACGCGCTGCGTCCCGACGCCGTCGTCCGCCTGAGCTCCAACACCAAGCCGCTGATGGCGGCCCTCGCCCACGTGCTCGTCGCCGACGGCGCGCTCGCCCTCGACGAGCCCGTCGACCGCCTCCTGCCCGAGCTCGCGGGGCACCGCGTCCTGGACCGCCTCGACGGCACCGACACCGTCCCGGCCGACCGGTCGATCACGCTCGAGGACCTGCTGACGATGCGCATGGGGTTCGGCTGGACCGTCGACGAGGGTCCGTGCCCCACGCTCGAGCGCGCGATGGCGCTCGGGCTCGGCTTCGGTCCGCCCGACCCCCTCGGGCCACCGCCGCCCGACGCGTGGATCGCCCGCCTCGCGGAGCTGCCGTTCCTCGACCAGCCCGGCCGGGCCTGGCGCTACGAGCTCTCGTTCGGGGTGCTCGGCGTGCTGCTGGCCCGCGCGGCCGGGCGCCCGCTCGGTGAGCTGCTGGCCGACCGGCTGCTCGCCCCGCTCGGCATGGTCGACACCGGGTTCGTGGCGGCGCGCGACCGTCTCGTCCCCGCCTTCGTCCGCGGGGACGACGGGCAGCCCGCGCCGTTCGACGGTGTCGCGGAGAGCCGCTGGCTGGCCCCGCCGGCCTTCCCCGACGCCCAGGGCGGGCTCGTGGGCACGGCCGGGGACCTCCTGCGCTTCGCGGGGATGCTGCTCGACGCCGGGGCCGGGGTCCTGGACGCCGACGCGGTGGCGGCGATGACGACCGACCACCTGACCGACGACCAGCGCGCCGCGCCCGCGGCCGCCGCCTTCCTCGACGGCGGCGGCTGGGGCCACGGCGTCGGCGTGGTCGAGACGCCCGTCGGGCGCCGCTACGGCTGGGCCGGCGGGCTGGGCACCCTCTGGTATTCGTGGCCCGACCACGACCTCGCGGCCGTGCTCGTCACCCAGGTCCTGCCGCCCACCGGACCGGTGTTCGAGGCCTTCACCGGCACGGTCGAGGAGGCGTTGGGTCGCTGATCAGCCGGCCATCGCGGGCACCGGGTTGCGCCACGGCACCGGGTCCGGACGCGCCGGGCGCCAGCCCCACGGGCCGGAGCCGCGCCGCGTCGCGCGGGACGTGCCGTCGCCGCCGTCGCGCGGGACGGGCGAGGGGCGCCGGCGGGCGGGGGCCGCGGCAGGGTCTCCAGTGGGCTCGGGCACGGCCGTGGCCTCCGGGGTGGGTTCGGGGATCTCGTCGGGAACGGCGCTGACCGCGGCCTCCGCGGGCCGCAGATCGGCGTGGGGGTCGGCCCGCCGGGGCGCCGGGATCACGGCGTCGGGCACCGGGGCGACCGCGTAGGTCGTCCCGAGCGCGGGACGGCCCGGGACGCTGCGGCGGGCGGGCACGTCGTCGAGGGCGGGGGTCGCGGACGCCGCCGGGGCGGCGGTGGCGGCCGCCACCGTGCGCTCCACCTCGCGCCACCCGCCGGGGACCGAGCCGGCCGCCGAGCGCTGGCGCAGGCGGCGCCGTGTCTCGGCCGCCGACGGCGAGATGATCGCGTCGAGCGCGGCGGCGCCGGCGAACACGAGGCCGTTGGCCAGTCCGAGGACCAGCAGCCCCAGTCCCATGAACGCGCCCGGCTCGAGCCCGTCGGCGTCGGGGGCCTCGAGCTGGCCGCCGTAGGGCACCGCGGGCCCGATCGTCGTCGCCCCGGGGGCACCCATCACCGGGCGTTGGGCGAGGGGCTCGGAGACCGCGGCCTCGAAGAGCACGAGCAGCACGCCGACGACGAGGCCGGTGGACAGGACCCAGCCGATGCCGCGCAGCACCGATCGACAGTGCGTGAGCACTCGTGTCGTCGGTGCGACGTACTGCATCGATCCCCCCGTGTCGTCGGCCCGGATTGTCTACCCCGCGTATCCCACCATCGCGACGATCACGTCCGAAGATCACCCCGATGGAGTCGCGGACGCGGGCGTGTCGCGCTTGCTAGCCCTCGGCCGCGCCCAGCAGCTCGCGGCACGGGCCCAGCCCGTCGACCTCCGGTGTCCACTCCGGACGACGCCACGACTCCGGCGTGAGCCGGCTGCGCAGGAGCACCGCCGCCCGGCCGCGGCGCACGTGCTGCTCGACGCCGTCGGGCGCGTAGCCCAGGCGCTCGGAGACCCGGCGGGAGGCGACGTTGTCGGCGAAGGCGCTCGTGCCGGCGACCCGGGCGCCCAGGTGGTCGAACGCGAGCGCGACGACCGCGTGCCGCATCTCGGTGCCGAGCCCCTGGCCCTGGGCCGAGCGGGTCAGCCACGAACCGGTCCGGACCTCGCCGAGGACGCCGAAGTCGGTGCCGGCGAGGGTCTGCATCCCGAGCACGCGTCCCGCGGACCGCACGAGGAAGTTCACCGACCAGCGGTGCGCGCGCAGGTCCGCCCGGCAGCGCCACGCGTACTGCATCACCCCGCGGGCGAAGCCGGGGTCGCCCGCCCCGTCGGTCCACGGCTCGAGGAAGGGCATCTCGTCGGCCGGGTGGACGCCGTCGAGGGCGCGGTCGGCGAGCGCGGCGAGGCCCACGTCGTCGTCGGGGCGCAGCTCGAGCCGCGGCGTCCGCACGACGAGCCCGGCGAGCGGCCAGTGGCGGACGGGGTCCGCCGGGTCGGACGTGTGCACCCGGTCATCGTCCCGTTCCGAACCGTCACGGGGTGTGGTCCTGTGGGGTGGTCATGGAGCCCAGGTGACGAGGTGACCCGTGTCGGTTCCCACCTGGCCCGGTGCGGTCGTCCACGACGCCCTGGGTCTCGCGTTCGGCGCGGACGAGGGCGTCGAGCCGGCCCACGCGCTCGTCGGGCTCGCCCTGCGCCGCAACCCGCGCCGCGCCCACCTGCCCGTCTCGCGGGTGCTCGGCAAGCACCTGCCGACGCGCCCCGACCGGGTCCGGGCCGCGGCCGCCGCGCTGGCCGCGCGGGTCCGGCCGAGCCTGAGCGGCCCGGGCGGAGCACCCGTGGTGCTCGGCTACGCGGAGAACGCGACGGCGCTCGCGCACCTCGTCGCGGACGCGCTGGACGCCGAGCAGGTCGTGCACACGACGCGGCGGGTGGTGGCGGGCGCGCCGGTCCTGTTCTCGGTCGTCGAGGCCCACAGCCACGCCCCGCGCCACGTCCTGCTTCCCGACGACCCCGGATCCTGGACACCCGACCGCCCGGTGGTGCTCGTCGACGACGAGCTGACCACGGGGCGGACCGTCGCGACGACCCTGCACCAGCTCCACCGGCGCCTCCCGCGCCGGCGCTACGTCGTCGCCGCGCTCGCCGACCTGCGTCGCCGCGGCGACGACGCGATCGAGCGGGCCGCCGCCGCGCTCGGCGTCCGGGTCGACGTCGTCGCCCCGGCCCGCGCGACGCTGACGGCTCCCGTCGACGTCCTCGACCGCGCGGCCCGCCTGCTCGCGACGTGGCCCGACGCCCTGGCGCGCCCGGTCGGCGGCGCGGGCGTCGTGACCACCGTCCACGTCCCGCTCGACGGGGCGGCCGAGGGCGCCCGCCACGGGCTCGACCGGGCCGGGCGTGCCGCGCTGGACCGGGCGGTGCCGTCCGCGGGCGCCGCGGTCGCCGGGGCGCTCGGGCCCCGCCCGGGCCGGGTGCTGGTCCTGGGCTGCGAGGAGCTGCACTACCTGCCGCTGCGTCTCGCCGAGGTGCTCGCGGCGCACGGCACCGACGTCGACGTCGCGGCAACCAGCCGCTCGCCGCTCGTGGCCCGCGACGTGCCCGGCTACCCCGTGCGCTCGGCGCTCGCGTTCGCCGCGCACGACGTCGCGCTGGGGCACGGGCCGGAGCGCTACGCCTACGGGCTCGGGACACCGGGGTGGGGCCGGTACGACACCGTCGTCGTGGTCGTCGACGCCGCGGCCCGCACCCCCGCGCTGCGGCGACCGGACGGGCTCCTGTCGCGGCTCGCGACCGTGGCCGGGCGGGTCGTCGAGGCTGTCGTGCCGTGCCGGCGACCGTCGGGGCGGGTGTTCCGCTCCGCGGCGGCGCGGCGGGGACCGGCGTTCGGGACGTTCGCGCCCGACGAGGTCGGCTGGCTGCTCAGCGACGTGTCCGGCGCGGCCCTCGAGACGCCGCGGGCCCGGCGCGAGGCTGCCGTCGACGCCGGGGTGCACTACGCGGAGACGCTGCCGGAGGAGAGCGCGCCGTCGCCGGCCTACGAGCGCGTCGTCGCCGCGGCGCTGGACCGGTCGTCGGGGTCGGTGGCGGCGGCCGTCGGGGTGCTGGCCGAGCGGGTGCTCGCGCTGCACGGCCCCGGCGCGGTGCTGGTGTCGCTGGCGCGGGCCGGGACGCCGGTCGGGGTGCTGGTGCGCCGGTGGGCCGTCCGCGAGCGCGGGGTGGCGCTGCCGCACTACGCGATGAGCGTGCTGCGGGGGCGCGGGCTGGACCGCGCCGCGCTCGACGCCCTCGTCGCCGCGCACGATCCGGCCGCCCTGGTGTTCGTCGACGGCTGGACGGGCACGGGTGGGATCGTCGACGAGGTGGCCGCCGACCTCGCGCGGTACGCCGAGGATACTGGCGTCGTGGTCGACCCGACCGTCGCCGTCCTCGCCGACCCCGCCCACCGGGCCGCGGTCCACGGCACCCGGGACGATCTCCTCGTGCCGCAGGCCTGCCTGAACGCGACGGTCTCGGGCCTCGTGTCGCGCACCGTGGCCCGGGCCGACCTGCTCGCGCCCGGCGCGTACCACGGCGCGAAGTTCTACGCCGGGGGACTCGACCGCACGGCGCGGTTCCTGGACGCGGTGAGCGCCGGCTTCGCGTCCGTGATCCCGGCCGCGTCGTCGCCGCCCGACGGCCGCGGCCCCCGCTATCTGGCCGCCCTCGCCCGGGAGCTCGGTGACGGGCGGCGCCTGCGGCCGGGGATCGGGGAGACGACGCGGGCACTGCTGCGCCGCGACCCCGAGGCGGTCCTGATCGCTCCCGACGCCGACGAGGACCTCGACCCCGTCCGCCACCTGTGCCGCGAGCGGGGCGTGGCGGTGCGCGGGCTCCCCGGGTGCCTCGACGGGATCGCGACGCCGTACCGGTGCGTCGGCGTGCTGCGCGTCCGGTGACGGTGCTCGCGGCGACCGACCTCGACCGCACCCTCGTGCACTCGGACCAGACGGCCGGACCCGTCGTGGCCCACGAGGTGATCCGTCTCGAACGTCGGCGGGGTGTGACGACCGCGTCCCTGACCCGGCGCACCGCCGCGTCGCTCGTCGCCCTGGAGCGCGTGGCCACCTGGGTCCCGGCGACCACGCGGTCGGTCGACGGGTACCGCCGCCTCGACCTCGCGTCCGCCCTCGGCGTGGCCCCGCGGTACGCGGTGTGCGCCAACGGCGCCGTGCTGCTCGTCGACGGCGTGCCCGACGCGGCCTGGGGGGCGCGCATGCGGGCGCTGATCGCCCGGGCCGCGCCGCGGCGCGAGGTGGCCCGCCTGCTCACCGGTCATCTCGGCGCCCTGCCGCACGGCAAGGTGCGCTCGGCCGACGGCGCCCTGCTCGTCGTGCGGACCCCGGACGTCCCGGACGGCTGGGTCGCCGAGCTCGACGCGCTCCTGGCCGACCGCGGCTGGCGGGTGTCCGCGCACGACGAGAAGGTGCACGTCCTGCCCGCGGGGCTGGAGAAGAGCGCCGCGGTCGCGGAGGTCGGGCGGCGGGTCGCGGCGTCGCGGGTGCTGGCCGCGGGCGACTCGCCCCTCGACGCCGACCTGCTCCTCGCCGCCGACGCCGGCATCCAGCCCGTGGACGGCCGGCTGCACGCTGCCGGGTGGCACGCCGACCACGTCGCCGTGACGACCGGGACCGGCCTGCGGGCGGGGGAGGAGATCGCGGCGTGGCTGCTGGCGCAGGCCGTGGCGTTCAGGCCAGGTGCGTCGTCGGCCGGGGACCGGTGACGCCGTCCACGACCACGTCCACGCTCGTCGTAGAACGCGACGAGCCCGGCGATGCGGGCGACGGCCGGAGCCGGGTGGTCGTAGCACCAGGCGAGGTCGTCGTACCGCCCCGCGGGCGTGCGCACCGACCAGTAGCGGCTGGTCACGCCCTTGTACGGGCACGCGGTCCACGTCTCCGAGGGCTCGAGGCGCGTCGTGTCGACGGCCGTGGGGTCGAGGTAGGCGCGGGTCGGCAGGCCGGTCTCGAAGAGCAGCACCGGGGCGTCGGACTCGGCGAGGACCACCCCGTCGAGCTCGACGCGCACGTGACGCCGGGAGCGCAGCGCGTCGACCCGCACGTACGGGCTGCGGGGGTGGACGTGGACCTGCTCGTCCTCCTCGAACCAGGCGTCGGCCGCCGACCACGGCAGGCCCACGGTGCCCGCCGGGGCCCCCGCGGGGTGCTCGACGGCGGCCTGCAGCACCGGGTCGACATCGTCCGCCGGGAGCACCCAGCGCGGGTACCAGGGGTGCTCCCAGAGATAGGACGCGTCGAGGGTGTCGACGACGATCCGGCCGCCGAGCCGCGCCCGCACCCGCCGGGGGCAGGGCTCGACGTGACCGACGGGGACGGCGGGGCCCGGGTGGCCGCTCACCGCGCGCCCCGCACGGCGACGGTGGCCCCGGGGAACCGGGCCTCGACGACGTCGCCCGGCGGCAGCGGCACGGCCCGGGTCAGTCCGCCGGTGATCACGAGATCCCCCTCCTGCAGGGCGTCGCCGATCGCGCCACGCAGCCAGTCGAGGGCATTCCGCGGGTGGCCCATCGCGGCGTCGCCGCGGCCGGTCGCCTCGAGGTCGTCACCCCGCCAGAGTTCCACGGTGAGCGCGGCGAGGTCGCCGTGCAGGACCGGGCCGACGACCACGCCGGCCGCGGACGAGCCGTCGGCGGTGTTGGTCGCCAGCGTGAAGCGGTAGTCGCGCCAGACGGAGTCGACGATCTCGAGCACCGCCCGCGCCTCGGCGGGGCCGCCGTCGGCGCCCACGACGAGACCGATCTCCGGCTCGACACGGGGCTGCACGAGCGTCGGAGGCACCGCGCCGCCGGGCTCGACGATCATGGTGTCGAGCAGCGGGCCGAGGTTCGGGGTGTCGACGCCCATCTGTTCGCGCATCACCGCCGACGTGTAGCCGAGCTTCCAGCCGA
This sequence comes from Actinomycetospora sp. C-140, assembly GCF_054796175.1. Lineage (NCBI taxonomy): Bacteria > Bacillati > Actinomycetota > Actinomycetes > Pseudonocardiales > Pseudonocardiaceae > Actinomycetospora > Actinomycetospora sp. C-140. The sequence goes on from NZ_JBTWNF010000030.1 coordinate 16,392, forward strand.
TCCGCCGGGCGCCGCGACCCTCGCGGCGCGTCGTCAGGCGCTCCTGCACCGCGTAGGCGGCCGGGAGGTCGAGGCCGACGTCGAGGTCGTCGTCGGGGGCGTCGAGCAGGCGTCCCGCGCGGTGGGCGTCGTCGATCCACGCGGCCCAGGCATCGGGGTCCACGGGGCCGATCCTGGCTCACGCGGCGCGGCCGTGGGCCTGCGCGAGGGCGGCCAGGTCGTCGGCGGCGACCGCGACCGGGGGCAGGGCGAGCATCGCGCGCTGGGCCCGCCGGAGCTCGGCGTGCACGTCGGCGTCGTGGAGGACGGCCGCGCAGGCCGCGGTGACGTCGCCGGCTTCCGGGGCGCACCGGCGTCCGAGGCCGAGCGCGGCAATCCGGTCGGCGTTGCCCTCCTGGTCGCCGAACTGCGGCAGGACCACCATCGGCGTCCCGTGGCGGACGGCCTCGCGGATGCTGTTGTAGCCGCCGTGGGTCAGCAGCAGGTCCGCGCAGGACAGCAGCAGCGGCTGCGGCACCCAGTCCAGGACGTGGACGTGCGGGGGTACCGGGGCGCCCTCGGCGATCGTGAGCCCGCCCGTCGCGACGACGGCCTCGCAGTCGAGCGCGGCCAGCCCGTCGACGATCGTGCGCAGCGCCCGCGGCGGGTCCACCGGCGGGCCGGGGCGCGGTCCGTCACCGGTGTCGCGGGACGCCATCATCGGCAGCGCCGTGCCGATGGCCGCGAGGACCAGCGGGCGCCCGGCGGGCAGCTCCCCGATCCACGCCGGGAGGACGTCGCCGCGGGCGACCTCGTCGTCCTGGCGGTACGACCACGCCGGCGCTACGCCCTCGGCGGCGAACGACCAGGCGGGCGGGAGGCAGTCGAGACGCCCGTGACGGTGGAGCGCGGCGCCCGTCACCGCGAGGCCGAGCTCGCGGCTGCGCTCGCTCAGGGCGCCGTCGACGGCGTCGGGGCGCAGCTGCTGGCCGCCGCCCGACGGCGCGGCGACGTGGGGGATGCCGCGCTCCTCGGCGAGGAGGAGCCCGGCGAGCTCGGTGCCGTCGCGCAGGACCAGGTCGGGGCGGAACCGCTCGGCCACCGGGCGCAGGAGCCGCACCGCGTCGGTGACGTGCGGGCCCGCGAACAGCATCGGGATGACGACGGCCATCTCGGGCGGGCCCTCGAGCTCGGCGAGCCGGGGACCGAGCGCGGCCACCGCGGCGCTCATCGGGGGCATCACCGTCTCGACCCGCAGGCCGTCGAAGACCCCGGCGAGCTCTTCGGGGCAGGCCACGAGCACCTCGTGCCCGGCGGCGGCCAGGGCACGGGCGAAGGGGAGGACGGCGCGGGCGTGGGAGGGCGAACCGGTGACCGTGGCGAGGACGCGGGTCTGCACGATCTTCGACGCTAGGCGCGCGCGCCCGTCATCGCAGGGCGGTCACCACGGCACCGTCCGCCCGTCGCGGGTGAACGTCCCCGTCGGGCCGTCGGGCGGGAGGTCGACCGCCCACAGGATGCTGTCGACGCCCGCGTCGACCGGGCGCCCGCCGGCGCCGCCCATGTCGGTGGCCACCCAGCCGGGGCACACCGCGTTGACGAGCACGCCGCGCGGACGCAGGTCGGCGGCGAGCTTGACGGTGACCATGTCGAGGGCCGCCTTGCTCACCGAGTACGCGGGCACGCCGCCCCCGCCCCGCGTCTCGCCGAAGGACCCCGCGCCGCTGGACACCATGACCACCCGGGCGCCGCGCGGGAGGAGATCGGCGCACGCGACGACCGTCCGCCAGGCGCCCAGTGCGTTGACGGCCAGCGCCTCCTCCGCGATCGCGAGGTCGGCGCCGATCGCGGTCTGTCCGGTGTCGTAGTGGACGCCCGCATTGTTGACGAGGATCTCCAGCGCCCCGTGCTCGGCCCGGACCCAGGCGGCCAGCGCGTCGACGGAGCCCTGGTCGGCGACGTCGAGCGCGCGCACGGTGACGTCGCCCGGGATGTCCGCGGCCGCGTGTCGGCCCCTGGTGGCGTCCCGGGCGCCGAGGACGACGGGATGCCCGCGGGCGGCGAGGCGGCGGACGACGCCGAGGCCGAGGCCCCGGTTCGCGCCGGTGACGACGGCGAGCCCGCGCGTCGGGGCCGGGGGACTGGTCACGGGCGGCATGCTGGCGTGTGCTGCGACACGCGGCAACGGGAACCGGTTGTGCACGGCCGATCGTGGGAAGGATCCGCCCGTGAGCGCACCGGGGCGCCGATCCGCCCCCGACGACCGACAGCTCGTGGTCGACGACGAGGCCGATCGCTGGCTCGTGGGCCGTGCCCGCACGGGCGACCGCAGCGCGTACGAGGAGCTGGTGCGCCGGCACCGCGACCGCATCTACCGGATCGCGCTGCGCATGCTCGGCAGCGCGGCCGACGCCGACGACGTCGCCCAGGAGGTCGTCATCCAGCTCTGGACGGCGATGTCCGGGTTCGCCGGGACGTCGTCGTTCACCACCTGGCTCTACCGCGTCGTCGTCAACCGCTGCCTGAACCACCGCCGCAGCCAGCGGACCCACCAGGAGCTCTCCGACGCCGACCACCCGCGGGTCGCCGGACCCGAGCGGCGGGTGCTGGCGGGCGAGGAGCTGCAGGCCGGGCTGGCGGCGATCAGCGGGCTGCCGGAGGAGCAGCGGGTGCCGCTGGTGCTGGTGCAGCTCGAAGGGCTGTCGTACCGCGAGGCGGCGGCGGTGACGAAGACCACGGAGGCCACGGTCCGCGGGCGCCTCGCCCGCGCCCGCGCCACGCTGATGTCCGAGATGAAGGACTGGACATGACCTCTCCTGCGGCCCCGACCGAGGGTCGACTCGCGTGCGGCCGTGACGCGGACGCTCTCGTCGCGCAGGTGGCCGAGGGGCGCGCCGAGCGCCTCGACGACCACCAGCGCGACTGCCCCTACTGCCAGGCGGCGCTCGCCGAGTTCGACCGGCTCTGGGCACCGGTCCGCGCCGTGTCCGCCCACCGGCCGCAGGCGCCCGACGGGCTGCTCGACGAGGCGCTGCGCAGCATCCGCGGTGTGGCCTCCGACCCCGAGTTCGGCAGCATCAGCGACGCCCGCGGGCGCACGCGGATCAGCGCGCGGGTGGTCGAGGCGCTCGCCCGCCACTTGGCCTCCCGTGTGCCCGGCGTGCGGGTGGCGCTGACCCGCCTCGTCGCCGCCGGCGCGGGCCCCGAGACGAGCCTGATCGGCGACCCCGGCCCCGACGTCGTCGCCGGGGTGGCCGGCGGGTCGACGGTCGTCGCGATCACCCTGGCCGCCGACTACGGGGAGGACCTGCTCGACCTCGGCACCCGCATCCGGACCGCCGTCGCCGACGGGGTGCGGGCGTCGACGGGGCTGGAACCGGTCGCCGTGCTCGTGCACGTCGACGACGTGCTGCTGTAGGGCGTGTCGGGGGTGAGCGAGCCCGACCTGCCTCTCTGGGAGATCGTGCAGACCTACCATCCCGTCGCGCGCGGGTTCCACGCCCTGTTCGGGGCCGTCGGGCTGACGCCGAACCAGTTCGGCGTGCTCGCCGTGCTGGGTGACGAGGAGGGGTCGGGCCACGCGTCCACCCAGGCCGAGCTCGCCCGCCAGGTGCTCCTGCGACCGCAGAGCATGGGGGAGCTCGTGGCGTCCCTGGTGGATCGCGGGCTGGTGGAACGCGACGGGCCGGGTGGGCGCGGGCGGGCCACGGGGCTGCGGCTCACCGACGCCGGCCGGGCGGCGCTCGACGAGGCGCTGCCGCGGGTGCACGAGTACAACGCCCCGGCGGCGATCGGCTTGAGCTCCGAGGAAGCGGCGACTCTCGCGGCGCTGCTGAGGCGTGTCCGGCGGGCGCTCGACGGATCCGAGGGGTTCGACGGGCGCGGGGGATCGGGCGACTCGGAAGGCGCGGACGGGGCGGGCGCCCGGGATTGATCGTCGCGCCGGACCGGGTCCAGCCGGGCCGGGTCGGAACGCGTCGGTCGGGTCGGGTCGGTCGGTTGGGCCGAGGCGGTCGGGTGACCGCGACGCTGCGGCCCGCCGGCGCCGTCGACCACCTCGCGCGCCCCGAGTCGCCCCGGCTCGCGGTGTCTCGCGCCGCCGCGTTGCATGGACGAGTTCCTGCGGGTCTCGCTCGGTCCGGTCAGAAGGGCGGTGGGTCGTCGAGGCCGGGGACGAGCGGCGCGGTGGTGGCCGCGCGGCGTAGGAGGTCGCGGGTGCCGGGGCCGCGGGGTGCCGGGACGGTCGGCCCGGTGGTGCTGCGGCGTCGGCGGGGACCGGTGAGGTCGCGGACCTCGAGGCGGCGCTCGTCGCCGGCTCTGTCGTGCTCGCTGTCGGGCGGGTCGTCGCTGTCGTCGGCGTCGTGGGTGTGGTGGTCGAGTTCGCGGTCGGGCAGGGGTCGGGGCGCCGGGGTGGGCAGGGGCGGGGGGAGGGGTCGGATGATCCGGGGTGGGTGGGTTTCGTAGGTCGCTCCGGCGCGGGTGGTGATCAGGAAGCGGCCGGGTTCGGGTTGGGTGACCTGCCAGCCGCCGTGGTGTTTGGCGCGGTGGTGGTGTCGGCACCAGCAGCCCAGGGCGTGGGAGAGGGTGGGTCCGCCCAGGGCGTGGTCGAGGGTGTGGTCGATGTCGGTGGCGTGGGCGGTGCGCCGGCAGGACGGGGCCACGCAGCAGCGGTCGCGGACCTGCAGCCAGCGCAGGACCTCGGCGCTGGGTCGGCGGTGGCGGGCCTGCTCGGGGGTGAGGTGCTGGTCGGGGGCGCCCGGCGGTGGCGCGCCGGGGCCGGTGAGTCCGGCGAGGCGGGTGCGGAGGTCGGTGAGCAGCCGGGCCCAGTGGGGGTGGTCGGCGGGGTCGAGGGCGGCCAGCAGTGTCGTCGGGACCTGGAGCTCGACGATGGCGGGGCCGTGCCGCCCGCGGCGCCCCCGCCGCCGGCGGTGGTCGCGGCGGGGGCCCGATGATCGACCCGATGATCCCGGGGGCGGGTCGGGGGTGCGGGGTCGGTGGCGGGTGAGCAGGACGTGCTGGAGGCGGCCGGTGTGGTCGGTGAGCACGATGCGCCATTCGCCGTGGTGGTAGCGCTCGAGCATGGCGCGGGCGGTGGCGGGCAGCAGGGTGCCCCAGCCGGGGAGCTGGGCGGGGTGGTCGTCGAGCCCGAGGGCGGTGCTGAGCTGGAGCCGGATTTCCACGAGGCCGGTGCGCACCCCGCTGGTGCGCGGCAACTCCCCGCCCCCGCCCCCGTCGCCGGTGTCGTCGCCGTCCCCGTGGCCGGTGTCGTCGCCGGGCTGGTCGGCTCCGTCGTCGCCATAGTCGTCGCCGTGGTCGGCGTTGGCGGGCTCACCGTTCGCGGGCTGACCGTCGGGCGTTCCGTCGTTCGCGGGGTGGGTGTCCGCGGGGTCGGTGTCCGCGGGGTCGGTGTCGGCGGAGTCGTCGGCGGTGTCGTCGGGCTCGTTCCCCGGTCCGGACACCGGCTCGTCGCCGGGCTCGTCATCTGACCCGCCGCCGGAGCCGTCGTGACCGTCGACCGGCCCGTCCTCCGGTCCGTCGCCGCGAGGCCCGTCGTCCGGCCCGCTTCCATCGTCGTCGGGACCACCGTCGGTGTCCGGGCCGCTGTCGGGGCCGCTGTTGGGGCCGTCGTTGTCGGGGCCGCCGTCGGGGTTGTCGGGCCCGTTGTCGGGGTCGGGTGGGCGCAGGGTGTGTTCGAGCAGGTCGAGCAGGGTGTCGTCGTCGAGGCCGGCGGCGGTGCCGTCGAGCTGGGCCAGGTACACCTCGGCCCGCAACTGCTCGATCTTGACACGGATTCCGCGGCGGCGCAGTTCGGCGGCCAGCGCCTCGGCGCGGGCCATCGAGATCGCGGTCCGGTCGACCGGCAGGTCACAGCCCGAGAGGTTCGCGGTCCCCGACGGGTTCCGCGAGGCCAGCAGCCGCGCCTTCTTGAGCGCGTTGGTCTCGCGGCGGGCGGCCCAGTCGGCGTCGAGGGCGTGCGCGACGTCCTGGATGCGTTCGATCAGCGCCCCGACCGGCAGGGTGGGCGCTTCGGGCAGCAGGGTGTGGCACACCTGGTGGGCGTGGTCGTCGGCCAGATCCCGGGTCCAGTCGGAGAACACGCGGGCCTTGGACTCGTCGAGGTCCCCGCCGCGCATGGCGGTGTGGACCTCGCCGAGCCGGCCGAGCAGGTCGTCGGCGAGGTCGAGCCAGCGGCTGGCCATGGCCCGGGACCAGCCCAGCGCGGCGGCGGCCTCGTCGCCGGAGAACTCGTCGAGCACCGCGCGGCGTTGGCGGCGGCCGGCCTCGGTGCGCCCGGCCTCGTGCAGCGCGGTCAGGAACCGGGCGGTGTCGCGGTTGCGGGCCCGGTGACATTCCCGCACGTAGTCGATCACCTCGACCCCGACCAGCCCGGCCGGGTCGACTCCCTCGAGCCCCTCGACCGGCAGCCACGACGGCGTCCCCGCGCCACCCCCCGCGCTGGGGGTGCCGGCCTGGTCGATGCTCACACCCGGGACGCTAGACCCGACCCCCGACACCCCTAGAGGATCATGCACCGGGCCCCCGAGCAGGGACGACACCGCTTCGGTGCCGCCTTCAGCGCCCCGGTCGAGATCCACGAACCCGACGTTAGACCCGACCCCCGACAACCTCGGACGATCACGGACCGGCCGAGGCAGAGGGTGCGAGCGTCGACCGGTCCGCCGGGGAGCGACGCGGCGTCGCGCGTCGCGTCCACGGCGTCGTCCCCCACGGCTTGCCGATCGACGCCCAGGTCATCAGCAGGAACGCGACGAGGTTGGCCGCGCCGCCCCACACCAGCGGCCAGGCCGCGGGGCCGGGCCGCTCGATGCTCTCGAGCACCCACACCCCGACGCCGAGCGTGCTGAAGACGATCACGGCGACCGTCAGCTCGAGCTTGACCAGTACCCACCAGTGGCGTGCCAGGCCCCACGGCGTCAGGAGCCCGAGGACGACGCTCGTGACCAGCGCGCCGAACGCCGCCGGGATGACGAGCACCATGTCGATGCGGTCGATCAGCTGGTAGCAGACCCGGGCGACCTCCCGCGGCACCGTCAGCGCCGTCACGGCGAGGACGACGTTGGTCGCCCCGGCGCCCATCCAGCCCAGGGAGACGACCACGTGCACGAAGACCAGGACGCGCCGGGTCCGACGACCGACTCGTGACGACGACACGATCCCCCCGAGAATCAGACTCCTGATACTCGGGGCTACCCGCTCGGGAGCGGCCCATCCCCGATGTTGTGGCACCGCGTCCCGATGGGGCCGAGGACGGGCTTGACGTCGACGACCGGGGTGCCGTCGAGCGCCTCGAGATCGGCGACGCGCAGCGTCGTGCCGTCGATCCCGACCACCCGGACCTGGTGCAGCCCGAGGGGGTTGGGGCGGTCGGGCGAGCGGGTGGCGAAGACGCCGGTCTCCGGGCGGGTCGTGTCGCCGCGGGGGTGCACCGCGAGCACGGACCGGTCGGCACGGTCGAGCCACGTCACGAGCAGGATCTCCTGGCCGAGCTCGAGCTCGGCCAGCGCGCGGGCGAGATCGGGCTCGAACGCCACCGTGGCCTCCGGGCCGCCCTCGTCGCCCTGCAGCGGCGCCTGGCCACGCTCCTGCAGCGGTGAGGACACCCGGCCGAGGATGCGGAGAACGGGACCGTCGTCGGACACCCCGCCACCGTAGGCCGTTCCGTACCCTGCTCGGGTGCCCCGCGTGACGTCCCCCCGTGCCGAGGCCACGGCCGCGACCCGCGCGGGGCTCGTCGAGGCGGCCACGACCCTCTTCGCGGAGCGGGGCTTCGCCGAGACCTCGATCGACGACGTCGCCGCCGTCGCCGGGATGACCAAGGGCGCGGTCTACCACCACTTCGCGGGCAAGGCGGCGCTGTTCGAGGCCGTGTTCTCGGCCCGGGAGGCTGACGTCCACGAGCGGCTGCGCGCGGCCCTCGACCACGCGCCCGACCACCTCGCGGGGGCCCGCGCGGCCCTGACGACGTTCCTCGAGGCCTGCACGGAGCCCACCTACGGGCGGATCGTCTTCCGCGACGGTCCCCTCGCCCTGGGGTGGGAGCGCTGGCGGGAGTGCGAGGTCGACTACGCCTACGCCTTCATCGCCCGCGTGCTCGACGGGCTGGCCCGCGAGGGACACCTGGCCCGCCCGCCCGGGGCGTCGTACCCGACGCTCGTGCTCGGGATGCTCTCGAGCGCCGGCCAGCTCCTGGGTCAGGCGCCGCCGGAGCAGCACCCGGCCCTGCGCGCCGAGCTGCTGGGCTTCTTCGACCAGGTCATCACCGGGATGACGACAGCTCCCTAGGGTGCGGGTTCCCGGTGCTGCCGCAGCGCCACCGTCGTCCCGGCGGCGGTGTGCCGGATGGCCACGCTGTCGACGCTGCGCTGCATGAGCACCAGACCCCGCCCGCGCGGGGCGTGCGAGCCCGGCGCGGCCGGCGTCGAGCCCTCGTGCCACCGGCCATGGTCGGTGACCCGCACGTTCACCGCGTCGGCCTCGGCCCACAGGGTCAGCTCGACGGTGCCCTCGTGGTCCGCCGGATAGGCGTGCTCACAGGCGTTCTCGACGGCCTCGGAGACCGCCACGAGCACGCGTTCGCGCGCCTCCTGCCCGATGTCGAGCCCCGCGAGCCAGTCCCGTGCCTCGTGGCGCATCCGCTGCGACTCGTCGGGTCGCGCGGGATGCACCGCGCGCGCGAACTCCACCGCGTCCGTCATGTCCGTCCCCCGCCCCGGCTCGTCGGCCCGGGCCATCGATGGCCCGAGCCCGGAGACCACGCCCGATCACTCCCGGGCACCGCATGCCCACCGTGCGCGTTCGACACCCGAGCGGTCGACCATCAACGACACGAGCGGTCCGCTCGGCGCGACCGGCGGGTGAACGGTTCGCGACCAGCGACGCCGGAGGTCCGACCGGGTGAAGCACACGCGTGGCATCCGGGTGATGAGATCACCCCCGGACGGGCTCGTCAGGCCAGCAGATCGTCCGACAGGATCTTGCGTTGGATCTCCGACGTGCCTTCGAAGATGGTCGTGAGCCTGGCGTCGCGCCAGTAGCGCTCCACCGAGTGCTCCGTGGTGTAGCCGTTGCCGCCGAAGATCTGCAGCGCGTCGCTCGTCACCCGTTCGGCCGTCTCGGAGGCGAAGAGCTTGGCCGCGGACGCGGCGACGTCGCCTCCCGGCGCGCCCTCGTCGAGCAGCCACGCCGCGTGCCACCATAGCGTGCGCGCGGCGTCGACGGCGGCGGACATGTCGGCGAGCTTGTGCCGCAGCGCCTGCTGGTCGGCGATCGGGTGCCCGAACTGCTCGCGGCGACGGCTGTAGGCCACCGCGTCCTCGAGGGCGCCCCGGGCCAGCCCGACGGCCCGCGCCGCGGTCTGCACGCGGGCGGTGCCGAGCCAGCGCAGGCTGTCCTTGAAGCCCTGGCCCTCGTCCTGCCCGGTGTCCTGCAACGCCTCGGCGGGCAGGCGCACGCCGTCGAGCTGCAGCTCCCACGTGGTCAGCCCGAAGTAGCCGATCTTGTCGATCGCCGTGCCGGTGACGCAGTCGGGGAAGCTCTCGCGCTCCTTCGGGACGAGGAAGAGCTCGAGGCCGTCGGAGCGGCTCTCGCCCTCACGGGGCGGGCGGGTGCGAGCGAGCAGGTGCAGGAAGTCGGCGGAGAGCGCGTGCCCCACCCAGCGCTTGGTCCCGTCGATCACCCAGCCGTCGTCGACGCGACGAGCCGTGCACTCGACGCCCGCGAGGTCGGACCCCGCGTGCGGCTCGGAGAACGCGATCGCCCCGACCCAGCGCCCCGCGGCGCTCGCGCGCAGCAGCTCGGCCCGCCGCGCCGGGTCCGGCGACGCGCACCCGGTGCCGTTGCCGCGGGCGATGATGCTGCCGACGCTCATCCAGGCGCGGGCCAGCTCCTCGGAGACGAGGCAGTACTCGACCACCCCGAGGCCCTGCCCGCCGTGCTCGGCGTCGACGAGGATCCCGAAGTACCCGAGCTCGGCCATGCGCGCGAGCAGCGACGCCGGGATGTCCTCGCGGCGCGGGTCGAGCTCGTCGGCGACCGGGAGGACCTCCTCCATCGCGAACGCCCGTGCGGTGTCCTGCAGCTCCCGCCGTGCCGGGGTGAGCAGGGCCGCGGCCGTGGGCGCCTCGGTGCGGACCTCGTCGAGGCCGCGGCGCTTCCAGGTCGCCCGGGGCCCGCTCATGCGGCCGTCGCGTCCACGCAGAGGGTCCACAGCGCCGCGCGGGACTGCGGTGTCTCGCCCCCGCGGGGCAGGTAGTGGGTGGGCCGCGGCGCCCGGTCGTGCCAGAAGACCCCGGTGCTGTGCCCGGGCTCGGCCGCGGACAGGAGCCAGACGACGGTGTCCGCGCCCTGCTCCTCGGTGCGCAGCAGGGGGCCGGTGACCCGGTGGAAGCCGGGCATGGAGCTCGCGACGCCGGGGGTGTCGGCCCAGCCCGGGTGCATGCTGTGGACGACGATGCCGTCGGCGGCGAGGTCGTCGGCGAGCAGCTCGGACAGCACGACCTGCGCCCGCTTGGTGCGTGCGTAGGCGGCGCCTCCGGAGTAGGACCCTTCGCGGAACTCCGGGTCGTCCGCGTGCAGCGAGGCGGTGTACATGCCGCCCGAGGAGACGAACACGACGCGGGAGGGGGCGGTCGGGGACGCGCCGGCGCGCAGCACCGGGCGGAGCTCGCGGGTGAGGAGGAACGGCCCGAGCACGTGGGTCGCGAGGGTCAGCTCGTGGCCCTCGCCGGTCTCGGTGCGCTCCGGGGGCATGACGCCGGCGTTGTGCACCACACCGTGGACCGCTGCTTCGCGGTCGCGGACCTCGGCGGCGTAGCGGCGCACGTCGTCGAGGGAGGACACGTCGCAGACGGCGACGTCGACCTCGGCCCCCGGCTGGTCCGCCCGCACCGCGGCGGCGGTCTCCTCGCCCCGCGACCGGTCGCGCACCACCATCTCGACCCGCGCGCCGAGCGCTACGAGCCCGCGCACGGCGGCGGCGCCGAGGCCACCGCCGGCGCCGGTCACGATGATCGTGCGCCCCTCGAGGCACCCGTCCGGCACCGACCGCCAGCTCGCACGGCGTACCGCGTACCCCACACGGGAGTAGCCGGGGACGACCAGACGGTCGAGGACGGCGTCGACGACGCGGGGCAGGTGCACGGTGCGCAGGCTACAAAGCCGGGCGCCCACCGGCCCGCCGGCACCGCAGACGTCTCACGGCACCCACACGGGACGAACCTCTCAGGGCGGGCAGACCGTGCCCGCCGCCGGCAGGTCGCCCTGGCGCAGATAAGCCCCGACGGCGTCGCGGACGCACGGCGTGGCGGGGAAGGCGCCGTGGCCCGCCCCGAGCCAGGTGACGAGGCTCGCCGACGCCAGCTGGGCCGCCGCGCGCTCGCTGCCGGGCAGGGGCGTCACCGGGTCCCCGCGGGTGCCGAGGACCAGCGGCGGCGGGCCGGTGAACGCGCCCGGCGCGGGCGTCTCCGTGGGCACCGGCCACGAGCTGCAGAGCAGCGCCTCGTGGGCGAACCAGGCCCCGAACACCGGGTCGGCCGCCCGGGCCCGCGCCGCGTCCGCGGCGACCTGGTCGAGCGTCGGGCGCTCCGTGGTGTCGTTGCAGGCGAGCAGCACGCCGGTGTCGAACCCGCCGCCGTCGGCCTCCTCCTCAGCCAGCAGCGTGAGCACGGGGCCCGGGTCGCCCTGGCCGGCGGCCGCGACCGCCCCGGCGAGCTCGGGCCACCGCGCCGGCTCGCCGAGCCCGGTGACAAGCGCCTGGGTGACGGTGCCGTCGCTGATCCGCCGGCCGTCCGGTCCGGTCAGCGGCGCGGCGTGCAGGTTGGTGAGGATGCCGGTGACCGCGCCGGCCGGGTCGGGGCCGAGCGCGCAGTCGGGCCGGGCGCTGCAGTCGGCGGCGAAGCCGGTGAGCGCCTCCCGGGCCCCGACGGCACGCTCGCGGGCGCGCTGGGAGAACGAGGTGGTGGGGTCGGCGAGCCCGTCGAGCACCGTGCGCCCCACCGAGGTCGGGTAGCGCCGCATCCACGCCGCCGCGACCCCGGCGCCCTCGCCCACACCCAGCACGTGCAGCCTGTCGACCCCGAGCGTCGCGCGGACCTCCTCGAGGTCCTCCGCGTCGATCCCGGTGCGGTAGTCGGTGAGCGCGTTCTCCAGCACCTGGGTGCAGGTGCGGGCGGCGGTCGCGGCGGCGTCGCGCAGGGGGCCGAGCGACACCGGGTCGGCGGCGAGGGGGTCGGCGTCGACGATGTCCTGGCGGGTGGACGGCGTGATGCAGTCGACGGACTCCGAGTTGCCGGTGCCGCGCAGGTCCACGCCGTAGAGCGCCGTGCCGGCGAGCAGCGCGTCCGGGGCCGTCGCGGCGAGCCGCACCGCGCGGTCGGCGCCCGTCGGCCCGCCGGCCTCGCCGACCACCGCGATCGGCACCGGCCCGCCGGGGGGCACCGGCCCGACCGTCACCTGCAGGACGGCCACCTCGGTCCGCGAGGAGTCGCCGCCGCCGACCGGCACGCTCTGGCACCCGAACCTCAGGTCGCGGCCTCCCAGCGCCGCCGGGCCGTAGGTGCTGCGCAACTGCGAGGTGCAGTCGGTGAACCCGGCCGGCGCCCCCGGGGCGGGCACGAACGGGGGCAGCAGCGACGGCGCCGGGCCGGGCGTCGCCGTGTCCGGCGGCGGGCCGGGCGTCAGGGGACCGTCGACGCGGGTGGCCACCGGCGGGCGCTGCGACGGCCCGACCGCGCACGCCGCGACCCCGAGCAGCAGCACCGCGCCGAGGACCACGACAGGCACCACAGCGAGGGCACGCACGTTCGCTCGCGGCACAGCGCTCCTCATCGGCTGGGTGGGGTCCGGCTTGCGGGCGAGTCTGACGGTCCGTGGTGGCATCACCGTGAGGGGGCATGATGCCCTCGTGGATCTGCCCGTCATGCCACCCGTCGCCCCCATGCTCGCCAAGGCCGTGTCCGAGATCCCCACCGGGCAGCGCTACGAGCCCAAGTGGGACGGGTTCCGCTCGGTGATCTTCCGCGACGGCGACGAGGTCGAGATCGGCAGCCGCAACGAGCGGCCGATGACCCGCTACTTCCCCGAGCTGGTCGAGGCGTTCACCGCCGCGCTCCCGCCGCGGTGCGTCATCGACGGCGAGATCGTCGTCGTCGACGCCGCGGGCACCGGCCTGGACTTCGAGGCGCTGCTCCAGCGGGTGCACCCCGCGGAGTCCCGGGTGCGCAAGCTCGCGGTCGAGACCCCGGCGCACTTCGTCGCGTTCGACCTGCTCGCCCTCGGCGACGACGACCTCACCGGATGCCCCTTCACCGAGCGCCGCGAGCGGCTCGCGGAGGTCGTCGGGGGGCTCGAGCGCCCCGACGTCCACCTCACCCCGATGACCGAGGACGTCGACACCGCCCGCGACTGGTTCGAGCGCTTCGAGGGCGCGGGGCTCGACGGGCTGATCGCCAAGAAGGCGGACCTGACCTACCAGCCCGACAAGCGGGTCATGAGCAAGATCAAGCACGAGCGCACGGCCGACTGCGTCGTCGCCGGCTACCGCGTCCACAAGTCGGGGCCGGACGCGGTCGGCTCGCTCCTGCTGGGCCTGCACACCGAGGACGGGTCGCTGCAGAGCGTCGGCGTCATCGGCGCCTTCCCGATGAAGAAGCGCCAGGAGCTCTTCACCGAGCTGCAGCCGCTGGTGACCTCCTTCGAGGGCCACCCGTGGGCCTGGGCCGCGCAGGAGGAGGGCACCCGCACGCCCCGCGAGGCCGAGCACAGCCGGTGGAACGCCCAGAAGGACCTGTCGTTCGTCCCGCTGCGCCCCGAGCGCGTCGTGGAGGTCAAGTACGACCACATGGAGGGCGTGCGCTTCCGGCACACCGCGCAGTTCAAGCGGTGGCGTCCCGACCGCGACCCGGCGTCGTGCACGTTCGAACAGCTGGAGCGCCCGGTGCTGTTCGACCTCGCGGAAGTGCTGACGGCGAGGTAGCGCCCCTTTCGGCGGTTGCCGACGCGATCGTCTCCGGAAGAATCGGACTCCCGGGACCGCTTTCGCAGCATCGGCGATTCCGCGCACCGACGGAGACGCCATGGTCGCGACGTGGATGCCGCCGCGGGCCGTGCAGCGCTACTGGGGCCTCGCCGCCGCGATTCTCACGGTCTATCTCCTCGTCGCGAGCGGATTGTTCCTCGCCAAGGATTTCCCTGATTCCGGGCCGCTCGCCCCCGCCGGGCCGACGGCGTCGCGCGCGCCCGCGGGAGCGGTCAGCGCGGAGCAGGCGCTGGACATCTGCTACCCCCGCCGGGTCATCGGGTTCGAGTATCGCGTTGTCCGGGGCGAGGTCGAGGGGCGGTGGTTCCACGCCTGCTACCAGGTCGGTGGGGCCGGGACCCAGGTCGTGGTCCTCGACGATCAGGGCCGAGCGGTCAGCGACGAGCAACTCCTGAAAGCGGCCGGGGTGTGGCCGTACTTCGGGGTCGTCACGAGCGGGCGCGGGCTCGCCCTCGGGTTCGGTGCGTGCCTCGTCCTGCTGGGTCTCGGGCACCTGTATTACCGCAGGCCGCGGCCGGGGCCACCGCTGCGGCGCCCGGTCGGCAGGCCGACGTGGTGGGAGCGCCGGAGCGTGGCGTGGTCGCTGGTCTTCCTGCCGGTCGCGACCTGGATCTCCTTGCTCGCCACGCGGAGGATCTCCGGCGAGCGCAAGAAGAGGATCGTGCTCGACGCCGTGTTCGTCGTCGCCGTCACGGTCATCGCCTACCAGTTGCTGTTGTCGGTCGCGGGCGACCTCTGGGGCGGCCTGGTCTTCGGGCTGCTCTCCGTGACTCTCGTGTTCAGCACCGTCGGTGCTTCGTACTTCCTCGCACCTCCGACCTTCGACAGCCCGGACCCGCCGGCACTCACGGGGTCGATCCGTCACCGAACCCCATGGCCGCCTCCGCTCCCTCCACCCGGCTCCACTCCTGCGGGGACGACGGCGTGGCGATCCGCGAGGGCCCGAATTCACTACAGTCGACTGGTTCGCGTCCTGGCGATCATCGCTGCCGGTGTCTGCACGTTCTTCACCGTCGTGGTCGCCGATCTCCTGGTCTTCGCCCCGGGAGCACGGGGAACCGCGACGACGACCGGCTTGGCGCTCCTGTTCGTGGCTCTGTACGGCATCTTCTTCGTCGTGCCAGGAGTGGTCGCGGCCTTGCTGGGAACGCCGCTCATCGTTCGCTGGCGCGATCCTGCACGTCTCCTCGTGCTCCGCCCCTTCCACCGCCCAGAGTCATCGCGGCCGCTGCGCGAGCTGGTCCGCCGCCACGTGTCCGGGTACGGACACACGTACACCCTGGCCGACGTCGCGATCCGGGTCCGCTGGTACATCCGGTTCCCCGTGCTGGTCGGCCAGCTCGGCGTGCTGTCCTTCCGGCGGGGCGTGATCTCGGAACCGCGTCGGCTCGACAAGCTCCTGTCCTCGCTCGGTTCCTCGACGCGGCGGAACACGAACTGGGTGGTCTCGCGGAGCAAGGTCTTCCCCGTCCGCTGCTCGGACGACATCTGGCAGGAGGCCGTCGTGCGGATGGTGGCCCGGTGCGACGTGGTCGTCGTCGACGTCACCGAGATGACCGGGAACCTCGCGTGGGAGCTCGACCTGCTCCGCGCCTCACGGCGTCTCGACGACTGTCTGTTCGTGGCGCTCCGGGGTCACGAGTTCCCGGCCGCCGCAGCCGTCAGCCGACAACTCGCGTGCGGGGTCCGTGTCTGGGCCTTCGACCGTTCGGGACAGCTGGAGCGCGGCGATGGCTTCCACCGGGTCCTGACCGACCGGCTCCGTGTGGCACGAGCGAGGCCTGGATCCGACGCCGTTCGGTCCGCCGTCGCCGGGCAGTGAGAACGGACCTCACTCCACCCGTGCCGGCGTGGGCGCCGAGGTGGCGTCCAGCTCCAGGCGCACCGCCGTCGGCAGCGCGGACACCGAGAACGCCTCGCGCGCCCGGGCGAGCACCCGGCCGTCGAGGTCGGCCCACACGTCGCGGACGTCGGTGCCCTCGACGAGGGTCAACGCGATCCGCAGGGCCGGGCGCTGGGGCGAGCCGACGAGGCGGACCCGGGCCCGGCTCACGCCGTCGATCGCCTCCGCGTCGTGCCGCACGGCGTCGCAGATCGCGGAGTGCTCGACGGTCAGGCGCTCGCCGGGCAGCTCCGAGAGCGAGACGTCGGGGCGCGGCTCCGGGCGCAGCGACCGGACCGTCCACCAGATGCCGACGACGAAGAGCACCACGCCGGCCGCGATGGCGATCCAGCGGGTGAGATCGACGTGCGTCGAGACCCAGGCCACGGCGATCGGGTCGATCAGCGGGCGCTGGGCACGGTAGGTGCCGAACACCCCGTAGCTGACCAGCAGGACGAGCACCGCGGCGGCGAGCAGCACGAGCCCGACCAGGGTGGTGAGCGTGCGGTCGCCGCCCGCGGAACGGGCGACGGCGGCACGCGAGCGGCGGCTCACTTGACCCCCTTGGTGGTGGTGACCGACACCGCGACGCGCGGGCGCCGCGCGAGCGGCAGGCGGGCGAGCATCTCCTCGACCCGGTCCTTGACCGCCGTGCGGACCTCGCCGGCCGGGTCGAGCGTGGCGGCTTTGACCGTGACCCGCTTGGCCGAGGCCACCACCGAGGCCGAGACGACCTCGTCGTGCGAGCGGACCTCGTGCCCGACGGCGCGGGCCAGCGAGCGGGGCGAGGTGGTGACGGTGACCTCGGGGACCGGGTCGGCGAGGAAGACGTCGTGGCGGCGGGCGGTGAGCCCGAGCAGCAGTACGAACAGCGCGACGACGCCGACGACGATCGCGACGGTGCGCACGGCACCGGACTGCCACGTCAGGCCCTCGATCGTGGTCCGCCAGGACGTCCACGGGACGACGAGCGGGCTCGAGGCCGGCGCGACCCAGGCCGTCACGGTCTCGACCACGACGGCCAGGCCGACGACGGCCAGCAGGAGGCCGAGCAGGGGGGCGAGCACGCGCAGGAGCAGGCGCACTTCTCACTCCGTCCGGGAGGTGGGGGTCCGGCTCGACGACGCCGCGGCCCGGATCGACGGATCGGTGAGGGCGGAGACGCCGATGTCGAGCGAGCGGACCCGGTAGGGCGTGAGGGACTGGACGCGGTCACGCACGTGGTCACGGACAGCCGCGGCGCTGTCGGTGATCCGCGCCGGGTAGGCCAGCGGGACCTCCAGACGCAGGTCCACCTGCTCGCCGTAGCCCGAGACCCGGGCGCTCGCCCCGGACTCGCCGAGGTCCAGACCGGCCAGGCGGCGCTGCGTGCGCACGGTGCCCGCGGTGTGGTCGGCGGCGTACTCCGCGATCTTGCGGACGACCGAGAGCGCGACGTCGAGGCGCCCGCGCTCGGCGGCCTCGTCGTCACCCGGGACGTCCGGCACGCCCGGCCCGCCGGAGACGTCCGGGGCGGACGGGACGGTCACCGGGGCCGTCACCGCCGTCGGCGAGGCGCCGCCCGCGGGCCGGGCGTCGTCGCCGTCCGGGCTCGGGGCGTCGGTCGGGGTGCTCATCGGTCGCGGCCGCGCCCGACGAACTGGTTGACGTCGAGCTCGCCGTCGAGCACACGGCCCACGACGAAGCCCAGGACCCCCAGGACGAGGGCGATGAAGAAGCCCTGCAGGCCGCCGGCGGCGGCCGCCACACCCAGGATGAGGCCGACGAACATGCCGGCACGGGTGGCGCTCATGACCACTACCTCCACGTTGTGGGCTCGTCCCGCGCCCCTGCGCGGGCCGAGAAGTTCTCCTACTGCACGCGGGCGGACCCGCGACGGGGGTCGTACCGGCGCGCCAGGCGACGGCCGAAGCGGCCGAGCCGGGCGATCCGGCGGCCCGACACGGCGACGATCGGCGCGTCGAGGCGCGGATCGTCGGGGGCCGGGCCCGGACGGGTGGCCGCCCGGTGGGCCTCCAGCCCCGCCCGGAAGGCGTCCGGGTCACCGCCGACGTCGGGGTGGTGCGCCCGGACGAAGGCGCGCCGCGCCGCCCGGGCGTCGGCGGCACCCGGCGCGCTCATTCCGGCATCTCCAGGTCGACGACGGTGACGTCGACCCGGCGGGCGCCGGACTGCGCGGCGACGATGCGTCGCAGCTCGGCGGACGTCGCCGCGACCGGGGCGCCGTAGTGCAGCACCACGGCGATCCGGTCGGGCTCGCCGCTCTCGCCCAGCACGATGCCGGGCAGGCGCCGTCCGGGCAGGTAGCTCGCGATCGCGCCGAACGGGCCGCCGGACAGCGCGGCCACCGCGGGGTGGGCGAGCACCGCCTCGGCGATCCGTTCGGGCAGCGGCCCGAGGCCCGGGGCCTCCGGCGAGGCCGGGCTGACCACGGACGGCGCCCCGCCGGAGGAGTGAGGCGTGCTCACTCGACGCGCGTCGTGGGCTGCTGCTGCCCCGACGGCTCGCCGCCCTCGTCGTTGTCGTCGCCGGGCATGTGGATGTCGTTGACGGCGATGTTGACCTCGATGACCTCGAGACCGGTCATCTGCTCGACGGCGGCGATGACGTTGCGGCGCACGGCGCGCGCCAGCTCGACGATGCCGGCGCCGTACTCCACGACGATGTCGAGGTCGATCGCGGCCTGCTTCTCGCCGACCTCGACCTGGACGCCGGCGGCCTGCGAGGTGCCGCTGCCGCCGGGGATGCGCTCGCGGATGGCGCCGAAGGCGCGCGAGACGCCGCCGCCCATGGAGTAGACGCCCGAGACGTCGCGGGCGGCGATACCGGAGATCTTCTGGACCACGCCCGAGGCGATCGTGGTCTTGCCCTGCCCCGTGTCGTCGGCGAGGCGGGCCGGGGTGGCACCCCCGGTCCGTCCGCTCGACACGGCTGCGGCCTCGGAGCCGGTGGCGGTGCTGGGGCTCTGCGTCATGGTGGGCGCTCCCTGTGCGCATCGGGTCGATGTCTCGTCATGTCCGGGCCGGTGACCGTCCGCGGTTGCCGACCTCGTACCCGTGGGACACACCTCGCGCCGGAACGTCATGGACTCTCACCCGAAAGAAGGAGTGAGCCCGGACACGCTCAGCCGGGTGCGCGCCGGTACCGCAGCATCAGGCCGTCCTCGTGACCCACGACCGAGCACAGGGCGAGCGTGCGGGGGACGGGGAGCGAGGGGCCCGCGACGATGCGGTCGGCGCCGCCGCCGACCAGCTGGGGCGCGAGGCTCAGGCACAGCTCGTCGACCCGGTCGGCGGCCAGCAGGGAGCCGAACAGCGCCGGCCCGCCCTCGCAGAGCACCCGGCCCAGCCCGCGCTCGGCGAGCGCGGCGACGATCGCGCCGGGATCGGTGGCCCCGGGGTCGTCCGCGCTCACGGCGACGACCTCCGCGCCGGTGCCGGCGAGCTCGCGGCGCGCGTCGTCGGCGGCCACCGCCGCGGTCAGCACCAGCGGCGGGACGGTCGTGTCGGTGAAGAGGGCGGCCCCGGCGTCGAGGGTGCCGCGGGTGCTCACCACCGCGATCGGCGGCACCGGCGCCTGCCCGCGGGCGCGCCGGCGCTCCGCGCGCTCCGGGGTGGTGCGGGCGCCCCGGTAGCCCTCGGCGCGCGCCGTCCCCGAGCCGACCAGCACCACGTCGGCGAGCTCGCGCAGCAGCCCGAAGATCTCCTTGTCGCCGGGCGCCTGCAGGCCGCCGGAGACACCCTCGACGGCCACCGCGCCGTCGGCGCTGGCGACGAAGTTGACGCGCACCCACGACGTGGGGTGGGCGTAGAGCTCGGCGAGGGCGTCACGGTCGAGCTCCGCGCCGTCGGCCGGCCAGACCAGCCTCACCGGCCTGCCTTCTGCCTCAGCTCCTCGATCGCCCGCGAGGCCTGCGACTTGTTCAGCCCGGTGGGGGGCTCCTCGCCCGCCTGCTGGGCCAGGGTCTCGAGGTAGCTCGCCTGCGGGCCGGTCATCGGCTCGTCGCCGGTGACCCACTCGTCGGTCGGGCGCTCCTGGCGGGACAGGTCGGGGGCGTTGCCCTCCGACCCGTCGGCCTCCCCGGAGCCCGCCGGGGTCACCGACCCCTGCAGCCGCTCGATCTCGTCGGACGCCTGGGCCTTCGTCAGCCCGGTGGGCGGCTCCTCGCCCGCCTGGTGGGCGAGGGTCTCGAGGTAGCTCGCCTGGGGGCCGGTCATCGGCTCGTCGCCGGTGACCCAGGCGTCGTTGTCCTTCGCGGCGGGGGAGTCGTCCCCCGGGGTCTTGACGGCGTGGGGGTCGGGGGCCTGCTCGGTCACGGGACTCGCTCCTCGGTGTCGGTCACGTCGAACATCCGTTCGATCCGGCGGCGGGTTACCCCGTGTCGGCCCGGGGACACCTCCGGGCCGCGCTAGGTTCGATCACCATGACGAGCCCGGCCGACCGCGACGAGCTGCTCCCCGTCTTCGCCCGCGGGGCGGAGCTCGCCGGGCAGCGCCGTGACCGCCTCGCGGACGACGCCATCCTGCCCGCGACGGCGTACCAGATCGTCCACGACGAGATGATGCTCGACGGCAACGCCCGGCTGAACCTGGCCACCTTCGTGGGCACGTGGATGGACGGCCACGCCGACCGCCTGTACGCCGAGGCCGCCGACAAGAACATGATCGACAAGGACGAGTACCCGAGCACCGCGGCGATCGAGGACCGGTGCTGGAAGATCCTCGCCGACCTGTGGCACGCGCCCGACCCGGACGCCGCGATCGGGACCTCCACCACCGGCTCGTCGGAGGCCTGCATGCTCGGTGGCCTCGCGTTCAAGCGGCGCTGGCAGCACGCCCGCCGCGCGGCGGGGAAGAGCACCGAGAAGCCCAACCTCGTCATGAGCTCCGCGGTGCAGGTCTGCTGGGAGAAGTTCTGCAACTACTTCGACGTCGAGCCGCGCTGCGTCCCGATCTCCGACGAGCACCCCGTCCTCGACGGCCACGACCTCGCCGCGTGGGTCGACGAGAACACCATCGGTGTGGTCGCGATCATGGGCGTCACCTACACCGGCATGTACGAGCCGGTCGAGCAGATCGTCGCCGCCCTCGACCGCATCCAGGCCGACACCGGGCTCGACGTGCCGGTGCACGTCGACGGGGCGTCCGGGGCGATGGTGGCCCCGTTCCTGCAGCCCGACCTCGCCTGGGACTTCCGTCTCGGGCGCGTGCACTCGATCAGCACGTCGGGTCACAAGTACGGCCTCGTCTACCCGGGCGTCGGCTGGGTGGTGTGGCGGGAGCGGCAGTGGCTGCCCGAGGACCTCGTCTTCGAGGTCAGCTACCTCGGCGGCAGCATGCCGACGTTCGCCCTGAACTTCTCGCGTCCCGGCGCCCAGGTGCTGCTGCAGTACTACGTCCTCCTGCGCCTCGGGCGCGCCGGGTACACCGCGGTGCAGCGCAACTGCCGCGACGTCGCCCGCTACCTCGCGGACGGCATCGGCCGTCTCGGGGCCTTCGACCTCTGGAACGACGGCTCCGACATCCCGGTCTTCGCCTGGCGGCTGCGCGAGGGCCACACGGAGAACTGGACGCTGCACGACCTGTCCGACCGGCTCCGGATGAAGGGGTGGCTGGTGCCGGCGTACCCGCTGCCCGACGCCCTGGCCGACCGCACGGTGCAGCGGATCGTGGTCCGCAACGGGCTGAGCGGGGATCTGGCCGACCGGCTCCTGGCCGACATCACCGCCGAGACGGCCTACCTCGACAAGCTCTCGGCGCCCATGCCCGCGGACGGGCAGACACCCTCGTTCCACCACTAGACCACCGCCGGGCGACCGATCGGGACCGTCCGCGGCCGTACTACGCGGTAGGGAACTCTTGGCCCACGATGTGTCGTCGGCCAGACTGGTCGGCGTGTCGGGATCGGTCATGTGGGCGTCACGCCTGTCGGGGGGCCACGCCGCGGGGGAGCGCGGCGCGCGTCGCTTTCTCGGCGGGTGGCCGGGACGCGATCCCTACAGCGCCGCGAACAGACGGTCGCGGCGCTGAGGCGCCGACCTCCCCCTGCTCCGGGCGCGGTGGCCGACTGCGGACGGTGACCCGATCGGTTGCCGCCACGTGGCGATCAGCACTCTTTCGGACCTGGTCGACACGGTGCGCTCGCCCGGCCGGGGAGGTTAACGTCAGATTGCCCCTCCGGTCGTCCACCACGGACACCACGACCGGTGTGCCCAGGGCCGTCTCCCGGGTGAGCACGCTCCCCGGACCCCACGACCACCCCCGCCGGACCACGCCGGACCCCGGCGGACCACCACCTGCACGGACGCGAGAGATCGGAGGGCGCACGTGGGCAACCATCGTCAGCGCGAGGGCCTCTACGACCCGGCGTACGAGCACGATGCCTGCGGCGTCTCGTTCGTCGCCGACATCGCCGGACGCCGTGACCACCGCACCGTCAGCCGCGGTCTGACCGCCCTGCTGAACCTCGAGCACCGCGGCGCGCGCGGGGCCGAGCCCGACACCGGCGACGGCGCCGGCATCCTCATCCAGGTCCCCGACGGCCTCTACCGTCCCGTGCTGGCCGAGGCCGGCGTCGAGCTGCCCGAGCCGGGGCGCTACGCCGTGGGCAACGCCTTCCTGCCCACCGACGCCGACGCGACCGATGTCGAGGAGATCGTCGCCCGCATCGCGTCGGAGGAGGGCCTGCACGTCCTCGCGTGGCGCGAGCTGCCCGTCGACCCCGACGGCGCCGGCATCGGCAACGCCGCTCGCGCGGCCATGCCCCGGTTCCGCCAGCTCTTCGTCGGCCTGCCGCCCGAGGTCGACCACGTCGTCGACACCCCGAACGCGGGCGACGACGACGCGGGCATCGTCATGACCCTGGAGCGGCGGGCGTTCGCGCTGCGCAAGCGCGTCGAGCACGAGACCCGCGCGGCGGGGCTCGAGACCTACTTCCCGAGCCTGTCCGGGCGCACCGTCGTCTACAAGGGCATGCTCGCCGAGGAGCAGGTCGAGCCGTTCTTCGCCGACCTCGCCGACGAGCGCACCACCAGCTCGATCGCGCTGGTGCACAGCCGCTTCTCCACGAACACGTTCCCGGCGTGGAGCCTGGCGCACCCGTACCGCTACCTCGCCCACAACGGCGAGATCAACACGCTGCGGGGCAACCGCAACTGGATGGCCGCCCGCGAGTCGATGCTCGCGACCGGCGCGTTCGGCGAGGCCGAGCTCGACCGCCTCTTCCCGATCGTCACGCCCGACGCCAGCGACTCGGCGACGTTCGACGAGGTGCTCGAGCTGCTGCACCTCGGCGGGCGCACGCTGCCGCACGCGGTGCTGATGATGATCCCCGAGGCGTGGGAGAACCACGCCGAGATGGACGAGTCCCGGCGCGCGTTCTACCGCTACCACTCGACGCTGATGGAGGCCTGGGACGGTCCGGCGCTCGCCGCCTTCACCGACGGCTCGGTGATCGGCGCGGTGCTCGACCGCAACGGCCTGCGCCCGGCGCGCTACTGGGTCACCGAGGACGGCCTGGTCGTGCTCGGCTCCGAGGTCGGCGTGCTGGACATCGACCCCGCGACGGTGGTGCGCAAGGGCCGTCTCGAGCCCGGCCGCATGTTCCTCGTCGACACCGTCGGGCGCCGCATCGTGGACGACGACGAGATCAAGGGTGAGCTCGCCGCCGAGCACCCGTACGACGAGTGGCTGCACGCCGGGATGGTCGAGCTCGCGGACCTGCCCTCGCGCGAGCGCGACAAGTTCGACCGCCAGGTGCTGGTGCGCCGCCAGCAGACCTTCGGCTACACGGGCGAGGAGGTCTCGCTGCTCCTGCGCCCCATGGCCCAGAGCGGGGCCGAGGCGACCGGCTCGATGGGCAACGACGCGCCGCTCGCGCCGTTCTCGTCGCGCAGCCGGGTGCTGTTCGACTACTTCGTCCAGCTGTTCGCCCAGGTGACCAACCCGCCGCTGGACGCGTACCGCGAGGAGCTCGTCACCTCGCTCCAGGTGCAGCTCGGGTCGGAGACCAACCTGCTCGACGCCTCGCCGGCGTCGTGCCGTCGCGTCGTGCTGCCCCTGCCCGTGATCGACGACGACGAGCTCGCCCAGATCGCCGGGATCAACGACGACGGCGACATGCCGGGCTTCGCGCCGTACCTCGTCTCCGGGCTCTACGACGTCGCCGGCGGCGGGGACGCGCTGCGCGCCCGGCTGACCGAGATCCGCGAGGAGGTCTCCCGCGCCGTCGCGGACGGCGCCCGCGTGATCATCCTGAGCGACCGGCACTCCGACGCCGAGCACGCGCCGATCCCGTCGCTGCTGCTCACCGGCGCGGTGCACCACCACCTCGTGCGGGAGAAGACGCGCACCCGCGTCGACCTCGTCGTCGAGGCCGGCGACGTCCGCGAGACCCACCATGTCTCGTTGCTGCTGGGCTACGGCGCCAGCGCGGTGAACCCGTACCTCGCGCTCGACACGGTCGACGACCTCATCGACCGCGGCGTCATCACCGGCGTCACCTCCGGCACCGCGACCCGCAACGTGGTCGAGGCGCTGGCCAAGGGCGTGCGCAAGGTGATGAGCAAGATGGGCATCTCGACCGTCGCGTCCTACATGGGCGCGCAGGTGTTCGAGGCGATCGGCCTCGGGCCCGAGATCGTCGAGGACTGCTTCGCCGGCACCACCTCGCGGCTGGGCGGCGTCGGTTACGACGTCCTCGCCGAGGAGGTCGCGGTCCGTCACCACCAGGCCTGGCCCGCCGACGGCGTGCGGCCCGACCACCGCGAGCTCATGGTCGGCGGCGAGTACCAGTGGCGCCGCGAGGGCGAGCTGCACGTCTTCAACCCGCACACCGTGTTCAAGCTGCAGCACTCCACGCGCACGCAGAACTACGACACGTTCAAGGAGTACACGAGCGCCGTCGACGAGCAGAGCTCGCGGCTGCTGACGCTGCGCGGGCTCTTCGGGTTCCGGGACGGTGAGCGCACCCCCGTCCCGATCGACGAGGTCGAGCCGGTCTCCGAGATCGTCAAGCGGTTCAACACCGGCGCCATCTCCTACGGGTCGATCTCCCAGGAGATGCACGAGGTCCTGGCCATCGCCATGAACCGCCTCGGCGGCCGCTCCAACACGGGCGAGGGCGGCGAGGACCCGGACCGCTTCACCCGCGACCCGAGCGGCGACTCGCGGCGCTCGGCGGTCAAGCAGGTCGCGTCCGGGCGCTTCGGGGTGACCAGCGAGTACCTGGTCAACTCCGACGACATCCAGATCAAGATCGCGCAGGGCGCCAAGCCCGGCGAGGGCGGGCAGCTGCCCGGGCACAAGGTCTACCCGTGGATCGCGAAGACCCGGTACTCCACGCCCGGGGTCGGCCTCATCTCGCCGCCGCCGCACCACGACATCTACTCGATCGAGGACATCGCCCAGCTCATCCACGACCTCAAGAACGCCAACCCGCGGGCGCGCGTGCACGTCAAGCTCGTCTCGCAGGTCGGCGTCGGCACGGTCGCGGCGGGCGTGTCCAAGGCGCACGCCGACGTCGTCCTGATCTCCGGGCACGACGGCGGCACCGGCGCCTCGCCGCTGAGCTCGATCAAGCACGCGGGCGGTCCCTGGGAGCTCGGCCTCGCCGAGACCCAGCAGACGCTGCTGGCCAACGGGCTGCGCGACCGGATCGTCGTGCAGACCGACGGGCAGCTGAAGACCGGCCGCGACGTCATCATCGCCGCGCTGCTGGGCGCCGAGGAGTTCGGCTTCGCGACGGCGCCGCTCGTGGTCTCGGGCTGCATCATGATGCGCGTCTGCCACCTCGACACCTGTCCGGTCGGCGTCGCGACCCAGAACCCGGTCCTGCGGCAGAAGTTCGACGGCAAGGCCGAGTACGTCGTCGCGTTCATGGAGTTCATCGCCCAGGAGGTGCGCGAGCACCTGGCGGCGCTCGGCTTCCGGTCGATCGAGGAGGCCATCGGGCACACCGAGGTGCTCGACACGCGCGCCGCCGAGTCGCACTGGAAGGCCGAGGGCCTCGACCTCTCGACGGTGCTGCACCGCCCGGACGTCCCGGACAACTTCGGCGACCAGGCCCTGCACCAGACCAAGCCGCAGGACCACGGCCTGGAGAAGGCGCTCGACCACACCCTGATCCAGCTCGCCGAGGGCGCGATCGCGGACGGCACCCCGGTGCGGCTCGAGCTGCCGGTGCGCAACGTCAACCGCACCGTCGGCACGATGCTCGGTTCGGAGGTCACCCGTCGCTGGGGCGGTGCGGGCCTGCCCGACGACACCATCGACATCACGTTCACCGGCTCGGGCGGGCAGTCGTTCGGCGCGTTCCTGCCGCGCGGCGTGACGATGCGGCTGATCGGCGACACCAACGACTACTTCGGCAAGGGCCTCTCGGGCGGGCGGCTCTCGGTGCGCCCGCACCCCCAGGCGCCGTTCGTGGCCGAGCAGCACATCGTCGCCGGCAACGTCATCCTCTACGGAGCGACCGCCGGCGAGGCGTACCTGCGCGGCAAGGTCGGCGAGCGCTTCTGCGTGCGCAACTCCGGCGCGGTCGCGGTCGTCGAGGGCGTCGGCGACCACGGCTGCGAGTACATGACCGGAGGCCGTGCGGTGATCCTGGGCCCGACCGGGCGCAACTTCGCCGCGGGCATGTCCGGCGGGATCGCCTACGTGCTCGACATGCAGGAGATCCGGGTCAACCACCAGATGGTGGAGCTCGAGGTCGTCGGCCCCGAGGACGTCGACGAGCTGCGGTCGCTCGTCGAGAAGCACTACGCCGCCACCGACTCCGCCGTGGCCCACGACCTGCTGACCGACTGGGACGCCGCGATCGCGCGCTTCACGAAGGTGATGCCGGTCGACTTCAAGCGGGTCCTGGAGGCCACGGCCGACGCCGAGCGCGACGGCCGCGACGTCAACGAAGCGATCATGGAGGCGGCTCGTGGCTGACCCCCGGGGATTCATGACCACCGGCCGAGAGCTCCCGCGCCGGCGGCCGGTCGACATCCGCATCAAGGACTGGCACGAGGTCTACGAGGAGCTCAACCCGACCACGCTGCGCAAGCAGGCGGGGCGCTGCATGGACTGCGGCATCCCGTTCTGCCACCAGGGCTGCCCGCTGGGGAACATGATCCCCGAGTGGAACGACCTGGTCTGGCGTGACGACTGGGCCGAGGCCATCGAGCGCCTCCACGCGACCAACAACTTCCCGGAGTTCACCGGGACGCTGTGCCCGGCCCCGTGCGAGTCGGCGTGCGTGCTCGGCATCAACTCCGACCCGGTGACCATCAAGCAGGTCGAGATCGAGATCATCGACCGCGCGTGGGACGAGGGCTTCGTGAAGCCCCAGCCCCCGGAGGCGAAGACCGGTCGGTCCGTGGCGGTGGTGGGCTCGGGGCCGGCGGGACTGGCCGCCGCCCAGCAGCTCACCCGCGCCGGGCACGACGTCACCGTCTACGAGCGTGCCGACCGCATCGGGGGGCTGCTGCGCTACGGCATCCCCGAGTTCAAGATGGAGAAGAAGCGTCTCGACCGCCGCCTCGAGCAGATGGTGGCCGAGGGGACGCGCTTCTTCGCGGGCGTCGAGGTCGGCGGCCCCGCGGCCACCGACCTCTCGGTCGAGAAGCTGCGCGCGGACCACGACGCCGTCGTGCTCTCCGTCGGCGCGACGGCCTGGCGCGACCTGCCGATCACGGGTCGCGAGCTGCACGGCATCCACCAGGCGATGGAGTACCTGCCGCCGTCGAACAAGGTGCAGCAGGGCGACTACGAGCGCTCCTTCATCGACGCCGAGGGTCGCGACGTCGTCGTCATCGGCGGCGGCGACACCGGCGCCGACTGCGTGGGCACCGCCCATCGCCAGGGTGCGAAGTCGGTGACGCAGCTCGAGATCATGCCGATCCCGCCGCACGAGCGGCCGAACGCGAACCCGTGGCCGACCTACCCGATGATCTTCCGGATCTCCTCGGCCCACGAGGAGGGCGGCGAGCGGCTGTTCTCGGTGAACACCGACGAGTTCCTCGGCGACGAGCACGGCAACCTGCGGGCGCTGCGCCTCGTCGACGTCGAGCGCGTCGACGGGAAGTTCGTGCCGGTCGAGGGCAGCGAGCGGGAGATCCCCGCGGACCTGGTCTTCCTCGCGATGGGCTTCCTCGGCCCGCAGAAGGAGGGCCTGCTCGACAGCCTGGGCGTCGAGTACGACGACCGCGGCAACGTGCGCCGCGGCGACGACTACCAGTCCACGGTCACCGGTGTCTTCGCCGCCGGGGACGCCGGGCGCGGGCAGTCGCTCATCGTCTGGGCCATCGCCGAGGGCCGCTCCGCCGCCGCGGGGGTCGACGCCTACCTCACGGGCCGCGACGTGCTGCCGCGCCCGATCGGCCCGACGGACCGCGCGCTGGTCTGAGGCCGGGTCAGCCGAACCAGGACAGGAGACGGCCGCGGGACCAGCAGCGGCCGAGGGCGTCCGGCGGTCGGCCGGGGAGCGCCAGGCCGATGATGCTGTGCCCGGACGCCGGACGGTCGCCGAGCGTCGGGACCCCCGGCGCCACCCCGACGCCCTCGACGGACACCCAGGCGACGGGGCGGTCCGCGGCCCCGAGGACGTCGGCGAAGCGCTGCCGGCGGGCGGTGCTCAGCCGTGACAGCGCCCAGGTGGTGGTGACGACGGGCAGGGCGTCGCCCGGCACGTGGGCGAGGGCCTCGGGGAGCCCGTCGACGGGGTCGCCGCGCCGGTAGCGAGGGCGCAGGCCGGCGGTCAGGGCGATCTCGGCGTCGAGGTCGCGGCGCCGGTCCGTCGGGTCCGGGGCGAGGCAGGCGCGCAGCCAGCGCGCGTCGTCGGCGCCGGTGACGTCGAGCGGCTCCCGGTCGACGGCGATGCGGGCGACGACGTCGGGGACCGGGCGTGCCGGGACGGGCCGGTCGCCCACGACCGTCGCTCCCCGCTGCACCGGGGACGCGGGATCGCCCCGCGTCGCCCCGTCGTCGTAGCGGACGCCGACGCGGTCGACGGCGAGGTTCAGCCCGGCGGGGCGGCCGAGGTCGATCAACCCGATCGCGTCCGCGCCCGTCCGGTGCGCCGCCTCGGCCACGGCGGGGTGGAGCACGGTGTGGCGTCCCGCCTCGTCGGGCCGGTGCCGACGGCGCGCGGCGATCGCCGCGATCTCGTCGGCACGGTGCACGAGCGTGTCGACGGCGGCGTCCTCGAGGGCCGGGGCCTTCCCGGCGAGGGCGAGGTCGTGCAGCGCGGCGAGGACGAGGGCGGGCTGCCGGCGCCCGGCGGGTGCGGTCTCGACGGCGCGCAGGGCGTCGGCGGACCGGCTGATCGCGGTGGCGAGCCGCGCCTGGAGGGGTGACGTCCCCTCGGCGTCCGCGAAGCGCCGGTACTGCGCGGCGAGCGACCGGCTCGTCTCGGGCACCCCGGCGACCCTAGTCCGCGGCGGCGGGCGGGTCGGGCAGGTCGGGCAGGTCGGCCGCAGAGGGCCGCGACGCGGGCGACGACGCCGGCGTCGCGGAGGAGCCCGCAGTGTCCGACGCGGTCGACGACCACGGTCTCGGCGCCGTCGCGCGTCGCCCGGTGCACCGCGACGACGGCATCGGCGCGGGAGGCGATCGTCGTCCACCGCACGGTCGGCGGGGTGAGCGAGCGCAGGACCGGCGCGCCGGGGCGCAGGTCACGCAGCGCCCCGACCGGGAAGAGGCGGGCCCAGCCGGTGCCGCCGAGCGGGGTGCCCAGGGTGACCACGCCCGTCACGGTGCCGGCGAGGCGCCGGTCGGCGAGGCTCGCGGCGACGACCACCCCGCCGAGGCTGTGCCCGACCAGCGTCACCGAGCGGGCCCCGGTGCGTCGCGCCAGGCCCGCGACGTCGCCGGCGAGCCGAGCGGCGAGCTCCTCGATGCCCGCGGTCCAGCAGTAGCGGTGGCGGACGACGGCGACGCCCGGGCCGGCCAGCGCGCGGGCGAGCTCGTCGAAGCAATCGGGACCGGCGCCGAAGCCGTGCACCAGGACGACCAGCGAGCGTGCCGTCGTCACGGGCGCGACGGGGTCGGATCCGTGGTGGGGCCGCGCGCCGAGCAGCAGGGTGGCGACCACCGCCAGCGTGACCCGCAGGACCGCCCGTAGCTCGCGGAGGCGGCGCCGCGCCGTGACGACCATGCTCCCCACCCCCCGTCCCGAGCCGGTTCCGACGCCGGCGTGCCCTGGCGACGAGCCTGCTCAGGACGCGGGTGTGTGTCGGGAGGGCGGACCCTCCGGTGGGGTGGGGTCGTCCCCCGTTGTCGGGTGGGGCGGAGAAGGAC
>NZ_JBTWNF010000031.1:0-39046 GCF_054796175.1 Actinomycetospora sp. C-140
CGAGCATCAGCGTGGACGCCACGCTGACACACGCCGCCCCGCACCTCGCCGAGCCGCACCAGACACCACGCGAGCAGCACGTTGCGCATCCCGATCCACGTCCGAGAGCCGCCGAACGCGCCGCCCGCGGCCCGCGTCGCCAGCAAAGCCGCCCGTCACGGCCGCCGGTCGGGCAACGGAGCACGAGACGGACGTCGGCCCTGCCGGACGGTCCGGACGCGCGCAGGGTGGCGCCATGAGGTTGATCTGCATCGAGGAGCACACCGTCGACGGCGACATCCGGGCGGCCGCCGGGCCGGCGCTGGAGCGCGAGGCGCCGTACCTGGACCGCCAGCTCGCGTCGGGCACCGGCGACGGCTCGTCGGCGGACCGCCCCGTCCCGGTGCGCATGGACCTGGCCCTCGAGCGGGCGCAGGACCTCGGCGCGGGCCGGATCGCGGCGATGGACGCACACGGCATCGACATGCAGGTCGTGTCGTACAGCAGCCCCGCCCAGCTCGTGCCCGACGACGACGCGGTGCGCCTGACGCGGGCGGCGAACGACCGTCTGGCAGCGGCCGCCGCGGCACACCCCGACCGTCTCGCCGGCTTCGCCGTCCTGCCCTGGCAGCACCCGCAGGCGGCCGCCGACGAGCTCGAGCGCGCGGTGCGGGAACTCGGGATGTGCGGTGCGCTGATCGTCGGGAGGCCCGGCGCGACCTTCTTCGACGACCCGCGCCAGCGCCCGGCCCTCGAGCGGGCCGCGGCTCTCGGCGTGCCGCTCTACCTGCACCCGTTCGCGCCCCTGCCGCAGGTGCAGGAGCCGTACTACGGCGGGTTCGCCGACGAGGTGTCCGCGACGCTCTCGCTCGCCGGCTGGGGCTGGCACCACGAGGCCGGCGTCCACGTACTGCGGATGATCCTGGGCGGGGTGTTCGAGCGGATCCCCGGCCTGCAGGTGATCAGCGGGCACTGGGGCGAGATGGTGCCCTGGTTCCTGCCGCGCCTCGACGACGCCCTCCCGGCGCGGGCGACCGGCCTCTCCGGGTCGATCAGCGAGGTCTACCGCGAGCACGTGTGGATCACGCCGAGCGGGATGTTCCACGCCGGCCAGCTCGCGTTCGTCCGCGACGTCGTGGGGCTCGACCGCGTGATCTGGTCGGTCGACCACCCGTACCTGACGATGGACGGCACCCGCGCCTTCCTCGACGGCGCCGACCTCACCGACGACGAGCGCCACGCCGTCACCCACGGCAACGCCGAGGCCATGCTCGGACTCTGAGGGCCACCGGTGATCGTGGTGGCTTTCCTGACGTTGAGCATCAGCGTGGACGCCAGGCTGACAACACCCCGGGCCTCGAGACCCCGCTCAGGACCCCGCCAGGGCCGCGCGGAGCTGGGGGTCGAGGGGGGCGGTGGTGTCGATCCGGAGGTGGGGCACCGGCGGGGGGATGTCGGGGCGCATGCGGGCGACGAACGCGTCGAACGCGGCGAGCTTGCCGGCGTCCTGTGGGCGGCCCCGGGCCTCGAGACGCCGGCGGAGGGTGGCCGGGTCGCACGAGGCCCAGACGAGGCGGACGGGGTCGCCGCCGAGCTCGGCCACCCACGCCGACCACCGCGCGGGGTCGCGCACGAACCCGGTGAACGGCGCGCAGAGCAGCACCGGGCACCCGCGCTCGCGGATCTCCGTCGCGACGGCCGTCATCCCGCCGTACTCGTGGACCTTGACGTGCTCGTCGTACCAGTCGCCCTCGCGCTCGCCGTCCGGGCGACCGGCCGCCGCGAGCGTGGCGGCGACGAACCCGCCGTACATCGTGTCCTTGTCGAGCAGCGCCGGCACCGGGCGCAGCAGACGGGCGAGCCGGTCGGCCACCGTGCTCTTCCCCGCGCCGGGCGCCCCGGCCACGACCCAGACGTCCGCGGACGTCACGATCCCGTCTCCGGGCCCCGCACGCGCCGCTGACGGCCCCGCTCGACCGCGTCCAGCACCGCGCGCAGCACGAGGCCGATGACCAGGAGGTCGCCGACCATCTGCAGGGTCACGACGATGCGCGTCGACTGCGCGAGCGCCGCGATGTCGCCGAAGCCGACGGTCGCGAACACGGTCACGGCGAAGTAGATCGCGTCGGTGCGGGTCAGCGGTTCGGTGAACGACGCCGGGTCGCTGTCGGACGCGAGGACGTAGACCGCGGCGAACAGCAGGAGGAAGGCGGGGATCGCGAGGGCGAGCGTCTCGAACGCCCGCAGGCCGGGGTACGGGGCCCGGACGATGGCCTGCAGCTGCCACACCAGCAGCACGCCGAGCCCGATCAGGCCGCCCACCAGCGCCAGCCCGGTGACGGCCGCCGACTCCTGGGTCAGCGGGAGCAGGTAGTAGACGAGGACGAGCGCCGCGACGGTCAGCGTGGCGCGGCCCACGGACAGGGCGGCGTCCCGGCGCGGTGCCAGGGGGAGGGGCGGGCGCCCCGGGGTGCTCACGCCCCGCAGCGCACCGCACGCGGACCGTCGACACCAGCAACCGCGGCGGCGCGTGTCGTGACGATCCGGACCCGCAGGATGTCCCGGTGCGGCACGTCGGTGCGCCAGGATCACCGCTGGGACCATCGACGACGGCCGACCCGAAGGACGACGGATGCGCTACAACGACGACGCCGAGCTCGACGCGTCCGAGGTCACCGACGCGCGGGGCGAGGGCGGCGGCGGGTCGGCCGGGTTCGGTGGCGGCGGGCTCGGCGGTGGCGGCGGGGGGATGGGCGGCGGCCTGCTGCCGCTGCTCATCGGGCTGCTCTTCCGCGGGCGCAGCGGGAAGGTCAGCTGGGTCCTCATCGTGGTCGTGGTCGTGGTCGTGGTCGTCGGCTTCCTCGCCCTCCAGTTCTTCGGCGGGGGGACCGGGAGCACCACGGGTTCGTCGGTCGCGGGCGGCTTCGGCCAGCCCGGGGGCCCGGCGGTGGCCGGCACCTCGCAGCTCGCGAGCACCTGCCGCACGGGCGCCGACGCGAACCGCAACCCCGACTGCGCGATCGTCGCGGACATCAACTCGATCCAGGCCTACTGGGCGGGCGGCGGCTACGCCGCGGTCGCCCCGACCGTGCGCGGCGCCCAGCCGCGGTACACGAACGTCGACACGAAGTTCTTCACCGGCACGGTGAACACCCGCTGCGGCAGCGCCGACTCGAGCTCCGGGCCGTTCTACTGCCCGGCCGACGACCTCGTGTACATCGACCTGAGCTTCTACGACCAGCTGCGCCAGCAGTTCGGGGCCCAGGGCGGCGGGCTCACCAACGCGTACGTCCTCGCCCACGAGTACGGCCACCACGTCCAGGACCTGCTCGGTACCGAGGCGGCCGTCCGCACGCGGCAGGGCGCGACGTCGGACTCCGTGCGCCTCGAGCTGCAGGCCGACTGCTACGCCGGGGTCTGGATGAACCACGCCGCGCAGCCCGCGGGCGGCCGGCCGGCGTTCTTCACCGAGATCACCCAGGCCGACCTCGACGGCGCGATCGACGCGGCGCAGCGCATCGGCGACGACTACATCCAGGGCCGGCTCGGCGGCGGGACGGTCGACCCGGACTCGTTCACCCACGGCACCTCGGCCCAGCGCAAGAAGTGGCTGACGACCGGCTACACGACCGGCGACCCCACCCGGTGCGACACGTTCCGCACGAACGACCTGGGCTGAGCCGGCCGATCCCCCGCCTTGACCGATGCGGAGAGGCCATCGGGCGGTAGTCGACCGACCACGTCGCGTTGCACCCTCGGGGTGAGGCGCGTCACGCGCCGGGACGACGAGGAGGACGCCGATGTCCGAGGCCGTGTCCACCGATCTCGATGCCGTCGTGGTGGGAGCCGGGTTCTCCGGGCTCTACATGCTCCACCGCCTACGCGACACCCTCGGGATGTCGGCGCTGCTGATCGAGACCGCCGACGACGTGGGCGGCACCTGGTACTGGAACCGCTACCCCGGAGCGCGCTGCGACTCCGAGAGCTACTTCTACAGCTTCTCCGACCGCCTCTCCGAAGATCTCCTCGAGGAGTGGACCTGGACCGAGCGCTTCGCCGGCCAGCCGGAGATCCTGCGCTACCTCCAGACCGTCGCCGAGCGCTTCGACCTGCGCCGCGACATCCGCTTCGGTACCACCGTCACCGCCGCGTCCTGGGACGAGGACGCCGGGCGCTGGCTGGTCGACACCGACGCGGGGGACCGGGTGTCGGCCCGCTTCCTCGTGACCGCGGTCGGCTGCCTGTCGACGACGAACCTGCCGGAGTTCCCCGGCCGCGACAGCTTCCGGGGCCCGACGTTCCACACCGGGCTCTGGCCGCACGAGGGCGTCGACTTCACCGGCCAACGGGTCGCCGTGATCGGCACCGGCGCCACGGGCGTGCAGCTCATCCCCGAGGTCGCCGAGCAGGCGGCGCACGTCACCGTCTTCCAGCGCACCCCGAACTACGACATCGCCGGCGGGAACCACCCGGTCACCGCCGAGTTCGACCGCCGGATCAAGGACGACTACCGCGCGATCTGGGCGCGGACGCGGGACACGGCGTTCGGGTTCCCCTACGACGTCGCGGACCGGACGGCCCTCTCGGTGCCCGAGGGCGAGCGCCAGGAGATCTTCGAGGAGGCGTGGTCGCAGGGCGGCTTCCGGCTCGGCACGACGTTCAACGACCTGCTGCTCGACGCCGACGCCAACGAGACCGCCGCCGAGTTCCTCCGCAACAAGATCCGGGAGCGGGTCGACGACCCCGAGGTCGCCGAGATGCTCGCGCCGAAGGACCACCCGTTCTTCACCAAGCGCCCGCCGCTGGAGAACGGCTACTACGAGACCTACAACCGCGAGAACGTGACGCTGGTCGACGCCCGGCGCACGCCGATCGAGGAGATCACGCCCACCGGGGTGCGGACCGCGGAGCGCGAGTACGAGGTCGACGCCATCGTGTACGCGACCGGGTTCGACGCCATGACGGGGACGCTGTACCGGCTGAACATCACCGGTCGCGACGGGCTGGGCCTCGCGGACAAGTGGGCCGCGGGGCCCCGGACCTACCTCGGGATCGCCAGCGTCGGCTTCCCGAACCTGTTCATGCTCACCGGCCCGCAGAGCCCGTCGGTGCTCTCCAACATGGTCGTCTCGATCGAGCAGCACGTCGACTGGGTCGCCGACTGCCTGCGCCACCTGCGCGAGCAGGGCGTCGAGCGGATCGAGCCGGTCGCCGAGGCGGAGGACGGCTGGGTCGCCCACCACGACGAGGTCACCGAGACGACGCTGCTGCCCCGGGCGAACTCGTGGTGGGTCGGCGCCAACATCCCGGGCAAGCACCGCAGCCTCTACCCGTACGTCGGCGGCGTCGGGGTGTACCGCGGCATCTGCGACGACGTCGCGGCGAAGGGCTACGAGGGGTTCGCGCTGAGCCGGGCGGGCGCGACGGCACCGGCCTGAGCCCCGACGGGCGGAACCGTCGTTGCCTCCGGCCGCCCCGCTCGTTCACCGGGTGACGGTGGTTCGTGCGAGCGTGCTCACCCGCGAGGGAGTGTCGGCGATGGGACACCACAGCAAGGGGCGGCAGGGCCGGCGCGCCGCGCCGGCACCCGATCCCGCGCCGACGCCCGCGCCCACACCCCCGCCGGCCCGGTCCGCGTCGGGCACGGCGAGCGGCGTGGGCGGGCGCGATCTCGAGGACCTCGCCGACGCCGCCCGCGCGGCCCGCCGCACGGGCTGGCCGTTCGGCGTGGAGGTGCTGGCCTCGGCGGACACCCGCGGCAACCCCTCGGCGTTCCCGTGCCTGCCCACGACGCCGACGGCGCAGCCGCCCGCGGGCCCGAAGCCCCGCCGCTTCGCGACCCACCAGCCGACCGCCCCGTTCGAGGCGATCCGCACGGCCTGATCGACACGGCGTGATCAGGCCGCGGCGGGCTCCGGTGTCGTCGTGGCACGGCGCAGCTTCGTCCGCGGTCCGAACAGCGCGACGACGATCGCGCCGACGACCCACGTCGCGGCGATGAACACGAAGACGCTCTGGTAGCCGCTGCCGTTGTAGAGGGCCGCGATGATCAGCGGCCCGGCGGCGTTGGAGAGCCGGCCGACGCCGTACGAGATGCCGGTGCCCAGCGATCGGGTGCGGGTGTCGAACAGCTCGGGGGAGTAGGCGTACGCCAGGGCGGTGTAGCCGCGCTCGACGAGGTTGACCATGAAGCCGAACACGACGATGAGCACCGGGTCGAAGGTCAGCCCGTAGAACAGCCCGCAGACCCCGATGACGGCGCCGAACACCGCCAGGCACCACTTGCGCTCGAACCGGTCGGTGACGGCCGCCGCGAGCAGGCAGCCCAGCGGCGCGCCGATGGTGGTGAGGGCGACGTAGAAGATCGAGTTCTCGACGCTGAAGCCCTGCTTGGCCAGCAGCGTCGGGGCCCAGCTCGAGTACCCGAAGAAGCCGATCGTCTGCGTGACCCACAGGACGCTGAGCAGCAGCACCGGCAGCAGGACACGCCGGCGCAGGAGCACCCGCCACCAGACCTCGCCGTCGGGGGCCGCGCCGGCCGTGGCGGTCGCCGCCGGCGCGGGCTCGGGCAGCGGGCCCTTCTCCGCGGCGACGGAGGACTCGATGTCGCGCAGCACGGCGTCCGCGCGCTCGTGCTCGCCGCGGCTCTCCAGCCAGCGCGGCGACTCGCGCAGCCGGCCCAGGAAGAACACGAAGAACAGCCCGAGCGCGCCCCAGAGGTAGACCAGGCGCCAGGACCAGTCCGACATCGGGACGACGAAGCTCGCGATGAGGCTGGTGGCCGGGGTGCCGCAGATCCCGATCGCGATGGCGTACGCCTGGTACTTGCCGCGCTTCGCGGCCGGGAACAGCTCGCTGACGTAGATCACCGCGACGACGGTCATGGCCGCGAGCCCGGCGGAGGTGAGGAACCGGAACACGCCGAGCGAGACGACGTCCCACGAGAACACCGACGCCAGCGAGAAGACGCCGAAGAAGACCACCGTGACGGTCAGCGCGCGCTTGCGCCCCACACGGTCGGCGAGCGCGCCGGCCCCGATCGACCCGAGGAACATGCCGACGAAGGACGTCGAGGTCACGTAGGCGACCTGGTCGACGGTGACGCCCCACAGCTTGAGCAGACGCGGCGCCGTGACGGCGAAGGTGTTGATGTCGGCGAACTCGAAGAAGTACGCGAAGGACACCGCCACCAGCGTCACGAGGTGGAAGCGTCCGATCGGGAGCCGGTCGAGACGCTGCTGCGCGGTGGGGGCGCCGGGTCCGGCGGGCGCGGTGTCGGTCATGACGAGCCCTCCTCGGGCCAGTACAGGCGCATCGGGTTGTCGACGAGCAGGCGGCGCCGCGCGTCGGCGTCCGGCGCGAGGTGGGCGACGTGGTCGACGAGCAGCCCGTCGTCGGGCATGTGGTCGGTGAGGTTGGGGTGGGGCCAGTCGGTGCCCCACAGCACGCGGTCGCCGTGCTCGGCCACGACGCGCCGGGCGAAGGGCACGACGTCGGTGTACGCGTGCCGCTCGCCGTCGACCGCGGGCGGCCCGGTGACCGACAGGCGCTCCGGGCAGCCGACCTTGACCCACACGTCGTGGCGCTCGACGAACCGCAGGAACCGCGCGAACTCGGGGCCGTCGGGGTCGCCGGTGACGTCGGGACGCGCCATGTGGTCGACGACGACCGGCACCGGGAGCCGCGCGAGGACGTCCTCCATGCCGGGCAGGTCGGCGGCCTCGAGGTAGACCACGACGTGCCAGCCCAGCGGCGCGACCGCGGCGACGATCGCCGCCATCTCGTCGGGCGTGGCGGCGTCGACGAGCCGCTTCAGGAAGGCGAACCGGACGCCCCGGACGCCGGCGTCGTCGAGCTCGCGCAGCTCGGGCGCGGTGACGTCGGGGCGCACGGTGGCGATCCCGCGGGCCCGGCCGCCTGCGGTGCGCACGGCGTCGACCATCGCCCGGTTGTCCGCCCCGTGGCACGTCGCCTGCACGACGACCTGCCGGTCGAACCCGAGGTGGTCGCGCAGGGCGAACAGCTGCTCGCGGCCGGCGTCGGTCGGGGTGTACTTGCGCTCCGGGGCGTAGGGGAAGACGTCGCCGGGCCCGAAGACGTGGCAGTGCGCGTCGACCGCACCCGGGGGCAGGGCGATCGTCGGACGCGACGGTGTCGGGTCCCAGGTCAGCCAGCCGGGGCTCGGCGTCGTCGGCATCGGAGCCACTCTGCTCTCCCGTCGTCGTGGTGACCGGGGTGAGCTTCCCCGCCCGCCAGGATCGGCGCAAGGATTGTCAACAATTTTGTGGCGACTCTTGGCGGCTATCCTCGGGGAGCCGGCGCTCGCGTAGTGTCCGGCGGCACCACAGCGACGGGACACCACGGACCGGGGAGGTCGGCGATGAGCTCCGCACCGGACGCCGCCGGCCCGGTGGACGTCGTCGACCTGGTCCGGCGCGCCATCCACGAGGGCGAGTTCGCGCCGAACCAGCGGCTCGTCGAGGCCGACCTCTCGGTCCAGTTCGGCGCGAGCCGGGCGGCGGTCCGCACCGCGCTGGTGCAGCTCGCGGCCGAGGGCCTCGTCGAGCGCGTCCAGAACCGTGGGGCCCGCGTGCGGGCGGTGTCGCTGGCGGAGGCGATCGAGATCTCCGAGGTCCGCATGGTCGTCGAGGGCCTCTGCGCGGCGAAGGCGGCGCAGCGCGCGACCGACGAGGACCGCGCGGTGCTGCAGGAGATCGCCACCGGCATGCGCGCCGCGGTCGAGCGCGGCGACGTGTTCGGCTACTCGGAGCTCAACCGGCGCCTGCACGCGACCGTGCGGTCGGTCGGCGGGCAGGCGGTTGCCGACGGCGTCCTCGAGCGGCTGCGCGGGCAGAACGTGCGCCACCAGTTCCGGCTGGCGCTGCTGCCGGGACGTGCCTCGGTGTCGCTGCCCCAGCACCTCGAGATCGTCGACGCGATCTGCGCCGGCGACGCCGACCGTGCCGAGGCGGCCATGCGGACGCACCTCGCGAGCGTCATCGAGACGCTGCCCCGGGTCGCGCAGGGCACCTCCGGCTCCTGAGGTCGAGCGCCGCCCGACACCACACTCGACTGTCACAGAAAATGTTGACAATCTTGGCGACACATTCGACGCTCGACGCACACGCTCGCGGGAGGAGGAACCCATGCGGACGGTGGTCGTGACCGACCCGCCGCGCGCCGACGCCGGCGACGCCGCGGCGCTCGGGGACTACGGGGTCGCGACGGTCCACGAGGCGCTGGGACGGGTCGGCTACCTCGGCCCGGAGTTCCGCCCCGCCTGGGCCGGCGCCCGCGCCGGGGGGACCGCCGTGACGGCGCTCTGCTGGCCGGGCGACAACCTCATGATCCACGTCGCGGTCGAGCAGTGCCGCCCCGGCGACGTCCTCGTCGTCGCCACCGCGTCGCCGTCCAGCGACGGCCTCTTCGGCGAGCTGCTCGCCACGTCGCTCGCCCACCGCGGCGTGCGCGGCGTCGTGCTGTCCTGCGGCGTGCGCGACGTCGCCGACCTGCGGACGATGGGCTTCCCGGTCTGGTCGCGCGCGGTCTCGGCGCAGGGCTCGGTCAAGGCCACGGCGGGCGCGGTGAACGTGCCCGTCACGGTCGGCGGGCAGGTCGTGCACCCCGGCGACGTCGTCCTCGGCGACGACGACGGCGTCATGGTCGTACCCCGCGCCGACGTCGGGCGGGCGCTCACGGCGTCGCAGGCCCGCGTCGAGAAGGAGGCCGCCGCCCGGGAGGCGTTCCAGGGAGGCGAGCTGGGCCTCGACCGCTACGGCCTGCGCGACCGGCTGAAGGAGCTGGGGATCGAGTACGTGGCGCATGAGTGACGACGAGGGCGTGCGCGTCACGATGATGCGCGGCGGCACGTCGCGTGGCCTCTACGTCGAGGCGTCCGACCTGCCCGCGGACCCGGCCGCGCGCGACGACCTGCTGCTGCGCCTCATGGGGACGCCCGACCCCCGCCAGATCGACGGGCTCGGCGGGGCGACGTCGCTGACGAGCAAGGTCGCCGTCGTCGGCCCGTCGGAGTACCCGGACGCCGACGTCGACTACCTGTTCCTCCAGCTCGGCGTCGACGAGCCGACCGTCTCCGACCAGCAGAACTGCGGCAACATCCTCGCGGGGGTCGGCCCGTTCGCGATCGGGCGAGGCCTCGTCGCCGCGGCCGACGGCACCACCGACGTCCGCATCCGCATGGTCAACTCCGACAGCACCGCCGTGGCGACCGTCGCCACCCCCGGCGGGCGGGTCACGTTCGCCGGCGACGTCGCGATCGCCGGGGTCCCCGGCACCGCCGCCGGGATCACGCTCGCGTTCGCCGACACCGAGGGCTCGGCGACGGGCGCCCTGCTGCCGACCGGCCGGGTGCGCGACACCGTCGACGGCGTCGAGGTCACGTGCGTCGACAACGGGATGCCCGTGGTGCTCGCCCTCGCCGCGGCCTTCGACCTCACCGGTCACGAGAGCCACGAGGACCTCGCCGCCGACACCGCGCTGGCCGCGCGCATCGACGGCCTGCGCACCAAGGCCGGCGCGCTCATGGGCCTCGGCGACGTGACGGCGTCGTCGGTGCCCAAGACCGTCCTGCTCGCCCCGCCCGCCGACGGCGGCCAGGTGGCCACCCGGTCGTTCATCCCGGTCCGCCCGCACACGGCGGTGGGCGTGCTCGCCGCGGTCAGCGTGGTCACGGGGATGCTGCTGCCCGGCGCGGTGGGCCACGAGATCGCGGAGACGTGGCCCGCGGGCGCG
The DNA here is from genome assembly GCF_054796175.1 of Actinomycetospora sp. C-140. Lineage (NCBI taxonomy): Bacteria > Bacillati > Actinomycetota > Actinomycetes > Pseudonocardiales > Pseudonocardiaceae > Actinomycetospora > Actinomycetospora sp. C-140. The sequence continues at coordinate 10,732 of NZ_JBTWNF010000031.1, forward strand.
ACGCGGATCGACGTCGAGCACCCGACCGGGCACTTCCTCGTCGACGTCGCCGTCGACACCTCGGTGACCCCGCCGCGGGTGGTCCGCTCCGGGGTCGTGCGCACGGCCCGGATGCTCATGGACGGCGTCGCCTTCCCCCGCCCCGGACAGGAGTCCTAGCCGTGCCACCCCTGCACGACGTCGCCCACCTCGCCCACCTCGAGCTGCGGACCCCGGTGCTCGAGGAGAGCGTCGCCTTCTTCACCGACTACCTCGGGCTGACGGTGAACGGGACCGCCGGCGACTCGGTGCTCCTGCGCGCGTTCGACGACTACGAGCAGACGACGCTCAAGCTCACCCCGCACGCGACCTCCGGGATCGGCCGCACGAGCCTGCGCGCCGCGAGCCCGGAGGCCCTCGAGCGCCGGGTCGCGGCGATCGAGGCGACGGGGCGCGGCCTCGGGTGGGTCGACGGCGACCCCGGCACCGGGCCGACGTACCTGTTCACCGACCCCGACGGCCACGAGGTCGGGATCTACTACGAGACGGAGTGGTACCGCGCGCCCACGGAGCTCGCGCCGTCACTGAAGAACCAGGCCCAGGCCTACCCCGGCCGCGGGGTGTGCGTGCGGCGCCTCGACCACGTCAACTACCTCGGCGTCGAGGTGGAGACCAACCGCGACTACCTGCGCGACACGCTCGGCGCGATGGTCACCGAGCAGATCGTGCTCGACGACGGGTCGGTCGCCGGCAGCTGGACGACCTTCACGAACAAGGGCTACGACGCGGTCTACACCCGCGACCGCACCGGCACCGCCGGCCGCCTGCACCACATCGCCTTCGCCGTCGACAGCCGCGCCGACATCCTGCGGGCCGCCGACATCGCGATCGACCACGGCGTGTTCATCGAGACCGGCCCGCACAAGCACGCGATCCAGCAGACGGTCTTCCTCTACGTCTACGAGCCTGCCGGCAACCGCATCGAGCTGTGCAACGCGGGCGCCCGGCTGGTCCTCGCGCCGGACTGGGAGCCGGTCGACTGGACCGAGGCCGAGCGGGCGAAGGGCCAGGCCTGGGGCCTGCAGACGATCGCGTCGTTCCACACCCACGGCACGCCGCCGGTCGCCGGCACAGCGTCGTGAGCACCGCCGTCGCCGTGCTCGGCCTCGGTGAGGCGGGGTCGGAGATCGCCGCCGACCTCGTCGCCGCCGGTGCCGACGTGCGCGGCTACGACCCGGAGGTGACACCGGCTGACATGATCAGCGCGCGGGTCGACGAGGCCGACGCGGTCCGCGACGCCGACCTCGTGCTGTCGGTCAACAGCTCCCACGACGCGCTCGACGCCCTGGCGAACGCCGCCGCGGGCCTGCGCCCGGGCACGGTCTGGGCGGACCTCAACACCGCGTCGCCGGGGACGAAGGCGGCGCTCGTCGAGGCGGCGCCGGACGGGGTCGCGGTGGTCGACGTGGCCCTGATGTCGCCGGTGCCCGGCAAGGGCCTGCGCACACCGATGCTGGTCAGCGGGGAGGGCGCCGCGCGGTACGCGGGTCTGCTCGGCTCACTCGGCGCCGACGTCACCGTGCAGCCGGGCCCGGCCGGGACCGCGATCTCCCGCAAGCTCCTGCGCAGCGTGTTCTACAAGGGTCTCGCGGCGGCGGTGGTCGAGGCCCTCGAGGGTGCCCGGGCGGCGGGCTGCGAGGACTGGCTGGCCGGCAACATCGCCGCCGAGCTCGCCGGGTTCGACGCCGCCACGATCGAGCGCCTCGTCGACGGCACCCACCGCCACGCGCGCCGCCGCGCCGACGAGATGGCCGCGGCCGCGCAGCAGCTGCGCGAGCTCGGCGTCGCGCCCCGCAGCGCCACCGCCGCCCACGACCTGCTCGCCGCACTACGGGACGGAGCGCCGAAACCGTGATCATCGACTGCCACGGCCACTACACGACGGCCCCCGCGGCCCACACCGACTGGCGCGCCGCCCAGACCGCCGCGGCGGACGCGGGGACGCCGGCCCCGATCTACCCGGAGATCCCCGACGACGCGATCCGGGAGAGCGTCGAGGGCAGCCAGCTGCCGCTCATGGCCGAGCGCGGCATCGACCTGACGATCTTCTCGCCCCGGGCGTCGGCGATGGGCCACCACGTCGGCGACGAGGCCGTCAGCGCCGCCTGGACGCGAGCCTGCAACGACCTGATCGCCCGCGTCGTGGGGCTCTTCCCCCGTCACTTCGCCGGCGTCGGGCAGCTCCCGCAGTCGCCCGGGGTGCCGATCGAGCACGCGGTGGGCGAGCTGCGTCGCTGCGTCGAGGAGCTGGGGTTCGTCGGCGTCAACCTCAACCCCGACCCCTCGGGGGGCCACTGGACCGCGCCGCCGCTGACGGACAAGGCCTGGTACCCGTTCTACGAGGCGATGGTCGAGCTCGACGTGCCGGCGATGGTGCACGTCTCCGCGGTGACCAACCCGAACTTCCACGCCACCGGCTCGCACTACCTCAACGCCGACACCACCGCGTTCATGCAGCTGCTCCAGGCCGACCTGTTCGCCGACTTCCCCGGTCTGCGGCTGGTGATCCCGCACGGCGGCGGCGCGGTGCCGTACCACTGGGGACGGTTCCGCGGCCTGGCCGACATGCTCGACCGGCCCGCGGTCGAGCAGGCGCTGATGGGCAACGTCTTCTTCGACACCTGCGTCTACCACCAGCCCGGCATCGACCTGCTCTTCGGCGTGATCGACCACGCCAACATCCTGTTCGGCTCCGAGATGGTGGGGGCCGTGCGCGGGATCGACCCGCAGACCGGGCACCACTTCGACGACACCCGCCGCTACGTCGACGCCCTGGACCTCGCCCCCGACGACCGGGCGCGCGTCTACGAGGGCAACGCCCGCCGCGTCTACCCCCGGCTGGACGCTCTGCTGCGCGACCAGGGGCGCTGACCGGGCCTGGCGTCCGGCGGACCCGCGGGGTGAGAGTGGTGCCCATGGCGCGGACGGTGGACTGGGAGGACCGCGACGGTGCCGGCGGGCCGGCCGTCCTGGCGATCGACCAGCGCGCGCTGCCGGGGGAGTACCGGGTGCGCCGCCTGGCGAGCGTGGACACGCTGATCGACGCGATCGCCGACCTCACGATCCGCGGCGCGCCCGCGCTGGGCGCCACGGGGGCGCTCGGCGTCGCGCTCGCCGCCCGCCGGCATCCCGGCGACCCCGCCACGGTGCGGGCCGAGGCGGAACGGGTCGCCGCGGTCCGCCCGACCGCGGTCAACCTGCGCCGCGGGGTCGAGCGGGCGCTCGCCCGGCTCGACGACGGCGCCGACGCCGTGGTCGCCGAGGCCTGCGCGGTGCTCGACGAGGACGAGGCCACGAACCGCCGCCTCGGCGCCCGCGCGGCGGACGTCCTGACCGCGCTCGGCCCCGACCGCCCGCTGCGCCTGCTGACCCACTGCAACGCCGGCGCGCTGGCCACGGTCACCTGGGGCACGGCATTGGGCGCGGTCCGGGAGCTCGCCGAGCGGGGCCGCGTCGCGGAGGTCCTCGCCGGCGAGACCCGACCGTTGCTGCAGGGCGCGCGGCTGACGGTGTGGGAGCTGCGCGAGGTGGGCGTGCCGCACCGCCTGCTGGTCGACGGGGCGGCGGCGTCGGCGATGGCCCAGGGGCTCGTCGACGCCGTCGTGGTCGGCGCCGACCGCATCGCCGCCAACGGCGACGTCGCCAACAAGATCGGTACCTACGCGCTGGCCTGCGCCGCCGCCCGCCACGACGTCCCGGTGGTCGTCGTCGCGCCCGAGACCACCGTCGACCGCGCGACGGCCTCCGGCGCGGACATCGTCATCGAGGAGCGCGCGGCCGACGAGGTGCGGGGGTTCGCCGGCGTCGTCACGGCGCCGCCGGACACGCCCGTCTACAACCCCGCCTTCGACGTCACGCCCGCGGCGCTGCTCGCCGCCGTCGTCACCGAGTCCTCGACGTTCCGGCACGGCGCCTGGACGGGGGAGAAGGCGCTGAGTCGGTAGGGGGCGGGTAGGAAGGCCCGTGATGGCCACCCCGTACCTCACGCTCAACGACGGCACCGCGATCCCGCAGTTCGGGCTCGGCGTCTACCACGTGCCACCCGAGGACACCGCCGCGCTGGTCGCCGAGGCCCTCACGATGGGCTACCGCCACGTCGACACCGCCGCGCAGTACGGCAACGAGGCCGGGGTCGGGCAGGGCCTGAGCGACGCCGGCGTGCCGCGCGACGACGTGTGGATCACGACCAAGCTCCACGACGCCGAGCACTCCTACGACGCCGCGGTCGCGGCGCTCGAGGCGAGCCTCGAGCGGCTCGGCACCGACCACGTCGACCTCTTCCTCATCCACCGCCCCGGCCCGGACGGCCCCGACAGCGACGTCGCCGCCTGGCGTGCCATGGCGGCGCTGCGCGCGGACGGGCGCGTGCGCTCGATCGGCGTCTCCAACTTCGACCGCCGGCAGCTCGACCACCTCGTCGCGGAGACCGGCGTCGTGCCGTCGGTGCACCAGATCCGGGTCAACCCCCGCACCCCGCACCGGGCCCTGCGCGCCCATCACCGCCGCCGGGGCATCGCGACCGAGTCGTGGGGGCCGCTGCGCGAGGGCCGCCTCGTCGACCACCCCGTCGCCCGGCGGGTCGCCGCGCGGCTCGGCCGCACCCCGGCCCAGGTCGTGCTGCGCTGGCACCTCGAGCACGGGCTGATCGTCTTCCCGAAGGCGTCCGGTCCGGAGCGGCTGCGCGAGAACCTCGGCGCCACGGAGTTCACGCTCTCGCGCCGCGACGCGCTCGAGCTGAGCACGATGCGCCGGTGGGTCTGATCAGGCCGGCACCAGCCCGGGGACGGCCCCCAGCTCCGCGCGCACCCGCGCCGTGCCCTCGACCATCGCCCGCAGCTTCGCCGTCGCCACCGCCGTGGGCAGGTGTCGCAGGCCGCAGTCGGGGTTGATCACCAGACGCTCGGCGGGGACCAGGTCGAGCGCCCGGCGGATGCGCGCCGCGACGAGCTCGGGCGTCTCGACGGTGTGCGACTTGACGTCGATGACCCCGAGCCCCAGCGTGCGGTCCCATCCCGAGCGGGCGATCACCGGGAGATCCTCGTCGCCCTTGCGCGCGAACTCGAGCACCAGCTGGTCGATGTGCGCGTCGAGGACGGCGGGGAACAGGAAGTCGTAGTGCCCCTCCCACAGCGGGCGGGCGTAGCGGTTGCCGTAGCAGACGTGCAGCGCCCAGGTGACGTCGACCTCGCGCGTGACGATGTTGATCGCCTCGACGGCGAGCCCGACCTGCTCGGGGTAGCCGGCGAGGAACGGCTCGTCGATCTGCAGCACGTCCGCCCCCGCGTCGCGCAGCACCCCCGCCACCCCGCCCAGCACGCGGGCGATCGCCCGCACCAGCTCCGCCGGGTCGTCGTGCACGGTGTCGGTGACGCGGTGGGCGAGCGAGAACGGGCCGGTCAGCGAGAACTTCACCGGCCGGTCGGTGCGCGCGCGGGTGAAGGCGAGGTCCGCGTCGAGGCCCAGCCCGGCGTCGTCCGGCACCGCCGGCGGGGTGCGGACGCGCGCGTCGTAGTAGTCGTAGTAGAAGTCCTTCGCGAGCTGCGGGATCGCGATGCCCGGGATGCGCGCGAGCAGGTAGTCGACGTCGTTGTCGCGACGCAGCTCGCCGTCGGTGACGATGTCGAGCCCGGTCAGCTCCTGGTCCTTGATCGCGGCGGTCACCGCGCAGTCGTGGACCCCGTCGAGCTGGGTGCGGCTCATCCGGCTGCGGAACCAGTCGGTCTTGAGGCGCTCGAGCCACTCCGGCACGGGCCAGGAGCCGACGACGGTGGTCGGGAGGAGCGAGGTCGGCATCATCAGTCCCTCACCTGCGCGGTCATCGTGACGATGTTGGTGCCGGAGCGGTGGGCGAACGGCGCGTAGCGGACGTCGAACCCGCGCCGCCGGCCGATGTGGGCGAGCAGCGGACCGTTCACCCAGTTCACGACCGAGCCGTCGTACTTGCCCGGCCCGCGGAACCCGGTGCGGTACGCGCCCACGTCCCGCGCGAACAGGTCGTGGCACACGAGCTTGCCGAAGGGGTGGAGCAGCCCGATCGTCTCGGTGAAGCTCGCGACCGCCCCGTTGCTGACGTGCATGCGGACGTCCGCGCCGGACTCCAGCAGCGGGCGCAGCGCCTCGCCGTTGACGGTGGGCGAGAGCTCGTAGGTGTCCAGCCCGGCCAGCCCGGCGTAGCGCTCGGCGAGACGGACCGCCGACCACGTCCGCCGCCAGAACTCGACCGCGTCCTCCGGGCTCGCGACGTGGTCGGGCCGCGCCTCGGCGAGCAGGGTCGGGCCGAGGCGCAGCAGCGCGTGGACGAGCCCGCCGAGCTGGTCGGGCCGGGCGTTGACCGACGCGGCGATCTCGGCGGCGTCCGCGGCGGGCAGGAACGCCCGCGACTCGACGAGGTAGGTGCGCCCGCCGAGCTGGGCGACCTCGTCGGTCGGCAGGTTGTCGTAGACGTTCGAGATGTAGATCAGGAAGACCCGGAACTGCAGGAACGCCAGCACCGACCGCGGCTTGCAGGCGTCCATGACGAACGAGCTGACGTGCTCGGCGTGGTCGGCGACGGTCTCGCGGGCGAGGTCGAGGACGTGCGGCGAGTAGTCGCACATGAGGTAGTGCAGGCGCCGGTAGTACCCGCGGCCGTGCTCGACGTCGAGCTCGCGGAGCTCGTCGAGGAACACCCGGGCCTGCGCGCCGTTGCCGACGCCGATCTCGACGACGTAGAGCTCGGGCGGCAGCGCGCCGCGGTCGGCCAGGCCGTCCCAGACCGTGAAGAGCTCACGGATGACGCCGCGGGCGGCGTCGTGGTTGCGGGCGTCGCTCTCCCCGCCCGGCAGCGCCTGCTCGTAGGCCTGGCCCGTCGCCTTCTCCCACTGCTCGAGCGCGGTCCAGTACAGGGCGTTGAAGCCCCAGATGCAGCTCTCGCGCGTCGGGCCCCAGTCCTCGAGGACGACGTCCGGCGTCTCGCGGGTCGCCAGCGCGTCGCGCGTCGCCGCCCGGAGGTCGGTGCCGGACGCGCGGCGCACGTCGACCGCGACCTCGAGGTCGTCGTCGCGGACGCCCTCGGGGACCGGCGCGTCGGGCGTCGAGGAGAGGATCGGGCGCACCTCGACGACGTCCCGGAAGTTCTGCCGGTACTGCACCCAGTCGCAGACGACGCGCACGCGCGACAGGTCGGTGTCGCTCTCGCCGAGCGCGCCGACCACCGGACCGAGCGACTCCTCGACCGTGACCGGGCTCGTGCGACTGCGCAGGCGGGCGTGCGGGCGGAAGTCCACGAGCATCCGCGTCTCCTCGTCTCCCCGGGCGGTCCTTCCTCGACAGCCTGCGGGCGCGGTGTGGCGTGCGTCATCGTCGGCGACCACAGGAAACGGGCTTGCGGTGTTGTGGCTGCGCACGAGGACGCGGGCGGGTCGCGGCGGCGAGACTCGCGACCATGGGAAACGACCCGGTCGGTGCCGCCGCCCAGCGGCTGATGGGTGACGTCAGCATCGAGGTGACCCCGCGCGAGACGGCCACCCTGGACGAGGTGGCCGGTGTGCTCCCGGCCGGCACCTCGGTGTTCGTCACCGATCTGGCGCCGCTCGGTCTGGAGCCGAGCGTCGACGCCGCCCGCCGGATCGCCGAGCACGGCCTGCGTCCCGTGGTCCACCTGGCCGTGCGGTCGATCCCGGACCTGCCCGCGCTCGACCGCACGCTCGGGCAGCTCGCCGACGCGGGTGTCGCGGACCTCCTGCTGATCGCCGGGTCGCGGGCGCCGGCCGGGTCGACCGAGAACACGATCCAGGTCCTCGAGTCGGAGGCGTTCCGGCGCCGGCGCTTCGCGAGCATCGGCGTCGCGGGCCACCCGGAGGGCAACCCCGGCGTCGACGAGGGCGCGGTCGACCACGCCCTCGCGCGCAAGGACAAGATCGCCCGCGAGGAGGGCCTGCCGCTCTACGTCGTCACGCAGTTCGCGTTCGCCGCCGACCCCGTCCTGGGGTGGGAGCGCCGGATGCGCGACGCGGGCATCGTGCTGCCCGTCCGGGTCGGCCTGCCCGGGCTGACGTCCCCGGCCCGGCTGCTGAAGTTCGGCCTCTCGTGCGGCGTCGGGCCGTCGCTCGCGGTGCTGCGCAAGCAGACCGGCAGCGTGCTGAAGCTCGCCACCACCCGGACCTACCGGCCCGCGGAGACCCTGCTCGGGCTGGCGCGGGCCGTCGCCGCCGACCCGGAGAACCTGATCGCGGGCGTCCACTTCTTCCCGTTCGGAGCGGTCGTGCCGACGGCACGCTGGGCCCGCGCGATCGCGGAGGGCGGGCCCGTCACGGACGGGGAGTGAGACACCGAGTGAGCGGCACCGAGTACGCAATTCTCCGGATCGTCCCGGTGCCGGACCGGTCGTAGCGTCGCGGTCCGTGCGGTTCCTGGTCAGCGCCTGCCCCTTGCGCGGGCACGTCAACACCGTGGTGCCGCTCGCCCGCGCCGCCGCCGCGGGCGGTCACGAGGTGGTGGTGGCGACCGGCCTCGACCGGGTCGGTGACGCCGCGGCGCACGGGCTGGAGACCTGGCCCGTCGGGCTCACCTACGCCGCGGCCGGGGGCGTCCCCCGCACCCCGGACGACTTCGTCCGGGCGGCCCACGCCCGCGCCGCCGACCTCGTGCCCCGCGCGGAGCGGTGGCGCCCCGACGTCGTGGTCCACGAGGAGACCGAGCTCGCCGGGGCGGTGGCCGCGGCGCGCAGCGGGGCCCGCCAGGTGGTGCACGGGCTCGGCCTGATGCCGGAGGTCTGGACCTGGGAGGCGTTCCGCGGCGGGCTCGAGGGCCTCGGCGAGGCGTGGGGCGTCGCGGGGGTGGCCGACGCCTCGCGCCGGGCGACCTACGTCGAGCCCTGCCCACCCGCCCTGCGGTCGGCGGGGGAGCGGGTCTGGGCGGACACGCTCCCGATCCGCCCGGTGTTCGGCGCGCCCGTGCCCGGCGACCGCCTCCCGCCCGACGTGGTGGCGCTGTCGGGCCGCCCGGTCGTGCACCTGACCCTCGGGACCGTCTTCCACGAGGCGACGGCCGTCCTCGACGTGGCGCTCGCCGGGTTGACCTCGTGTGACGTCGCCGTCGTGGTCACCGTCGGCCCGGACGGCGATCCCGAGCGCGTGCCGGCGAGCCCGTCGGTCGTCGTCCACCGCTACCTGCCTCACGCGCTGCTGCTGCCGCGCTGCGCGCTCGTGGTGTCGCACGCCGGCTCCGGGGCGGTGTTCGGTGCGTGCGCCCACGGCCTCCCGCAGCTGTTGCTCCCGCAGGGCGTCGACCAGTTCGGCAACGCCGAGGGCGCCCGGCGCGCCGGGACCGCGCTGGTGCTGGAGCCGCCGGACGTCACCGCCGACGCGGTGGCCGGGGCCGCCCGGCGGCTGCTCACCGATCCGGCGTACGCCGCGGCCGCGGGGGCGGTGCGCGACGAGATCGCGGGCATGCCGGCCGGCGACGCCGTCGTCGCGGCGCTCGCGCGCACGACGGTGCGCGCGCGCTGAGCCGGCGACCCGGGTCCCGCGGACACGCTCCTCCGGTGTGGCTCAGTCGGTCCGGCGTGCCGCGGCGCGCCGGCGCGGCAGGACGGCACCGACGCCGATCAGCCAGAGCAGCCCGCCGAACCGCACGACCGGCAGCACCGGCGCGAGGGCGGGCAGCACGAGGACGAGCACGGCGACGACGCCCAGCCCCGCCAGCACGAGCCCCGCGACCGCCAGCCAGCGCGGCAGCAGACCGAGCACCAGGCACGGCACGGCGACACCGGCGAGCAGCAGCGCGAACGCCACCGCGAAGCCGGGGCCGCCGGCGAGGAAGCTCAGCGCGGCGAGCGCGGCCGCGACACCGGCGTCCCCGGCCGGGGCCACCGCGAGGGCGGTCGCGCCGACCAGCCCGCTGGCGGCCATCGCGGCGGCGGCCAGCAGCCCACCCGCGAGCCCGATGGTCGGCCCGGCCACCCGGATGCCGAGCACCTGCAGGCGCTGGTGGAGCGCGGCGGCGAGCACGGCCAGCGGGACAGCGGACGAGAACAGCAGCAGCGTCGACACCGCGGCGCCGGGACCGCCGGCCTGGTGCAGCGCCAGCGCCGTCCCCGGCGCCGGCCCGGGACGCGGTCCGGCGTACAGCGCCGCTCCCGCCACGGTCAGGACGAGGGTGGCGAGGGCCGGGAGCCACAGCGGCGGCCCACCCGTGCCGGGGCGCGCGGTGTGGTCCGTGGCGGTGTCGGCCGTCGTCGTGGCCATCGGGACCACCTCCGTCCTGACGAGTCATCGTTACAAGTTGTCATGATTACTCTCTCGGAACGGCCTGTCAACGTCTCGCCCGTCGCGGGTGATGGCGGGCGGGGGCCGGACGGCGAGAGTCGGGCCATGGACCCGGACGGCTCCCCGGCGGACCTGCTCCGCTCGCCCGCCTACCTGCGGCTGCTGCTCGTGGCTGTGCTGCTCGGCATCCCGATCTCGGCGCTCGCGTACGGGTTCCTCGCCGCCGTGCACGCCCTGCAGGACCTGCTGTTCACCGACCTCCCGGCGGCGCAGGGGCTGGCCCCGGTCCCGCTCTGGTGGCCGCTGCCGTGGCTCGCGATCGGCGGGCTGCTCGTCGGCGCGACCGTGCGCTACCTCCCCGGCCACGGCGGCGCGTCCCCGGCGGACGGCTTCGGCGAGCACCCCCCGCCCATGCCGCGGGAGCTGCCCGGCGTCGTCCTCGCCGCCTTCGCGACGCTCGTGTTCGGCGCCGTGCTCGGACCGGAGGCCCCGCTCATCGCGATCGGCGGCGGGCTGGCCGTCCTGGCCCTGCGCGCCGCCCGCGGGACGCCCGACCAGCGGGTGGTCGCCGTCGTGGCCAGCACCGGCAGCTTCGCCGCGATCAGCACCCTGCTCGGCTCGCCGCTGCTCGGTGCCTTCCTCCTCATGGAGGCGGCGGGCATCGGCGGCGGGATGATGGGCCTGGTCCTGCTCCCGGGCCTGCTGGCCGCCGGGATCGGCTCACTGATCTTCGTGGGCCTCGGGACGCTCACCGGGTTCGGGCCGGTGTCGCTGGCCCTGCCCGACCTGCCCGCGTTCGCGCGTCCCGAGCTGGCGCAGTTCGGGTGGGCGATCGTCGTCGGGATCGCGGCGGCCGTGCTGGGCACGGCGATCGCGCGGTCCGCGCTGGGTGTGCGCACGCTCGTGGAGCGGTCCCCGGTGCTGCTCACGGGCGCTGTCGGCGTGGTGGTCGCGCTGCTCGCGGGGCTCTACGGCCTGCTCACCGGCAAGCCCGTCGCCGATGTCCTCTTCTCCGGCCAGGACCAGCTGCCGGGCCTGCTCGCGAGCGCCGCGACCTACTCGACGGGGGCCCTGCTGCTCCTGCTCGCGGCCAAGGCCGTCGGCTACGCCGTGTCCCTGTCCGCCTTCCGCGGCGGCCCGATCTTCCCGGCGATGTTCCTGGGCGCCGCCGGCGGCATCGCCCTCGCGCCGCTGCCGGGGATGTCGCTGGTCCCGGCCGTCGCGATGGGGATCGGCGCGATGGCGGTCGCGATGCTGCGGCTGCCGCTGACCTCGGTGCTGCTGGCGGTGCTGCTGCTCGGGGCCGACGGGCTCGCCGTCACCCCCGTGGTCATCGTGGCGGTCGTGGTGTCCCATCTGGCGACGGCGCGCCTGCGGGCCGCTCGGCCGACGGGGTCTCGACCGGGAGACCCTTCGGCTCCGCCATCAGCCCCTCCACCCGCTCCGCGATCCGACGCCGCGCCTCGACCCGCACCATGATCTCCCCGAGCACCCCGATCAGCAGGCCCCAGGACGCGACGACGAAGAGCCACGTCCCGGCGCGGGTGAGCGACGGGTAGAGGAAGAAGATGCTGCCGACGACGAAGGCGAAGTTGCCGATGAGCCCGATCCCGAGGTGGACCCAGGGCATGTCGTGGGCGGTCCTGCTGATGTGGCGCAGGTACAGGAACAGGAGCACGCCCGGAACGGTCGCCCCGGCGGGCCGTCCGGGCCTCACCCGCGCGGGGTGACGTCCGGGGTCACCAGCGCACGGGCAGGGCGTGCAGCCCGTAGACGGCCATGTCGTCGCGGAAGGACAGCTCGTCGACGGGCGCCGCGGCGCGGAGGTCGGGGAAGCGGCGCAGCAGGGCCGGGTAGGCGACCTGGAGCTCGATGCGGGCGAGCTGCTGGCCGAGGCACTGGTGGATGCCGTGGCCGAAGGCGACGTGCGGGTTCGGCGCGCGGTGGACGTCGAGCCGGTCGGGATCGTCGAACGTCTCCGGGTCGCGGTTGGCGGCCTCGCCGGCGGCGATGACGCCCTCGCCCGCGCGGACGGTGACCCCGCGGAGCTCGACGTCCTCGACCGCCACGCGACGACGCCCGAGGTGCACCACGGTGAGCAGCCGGAGGAGCTCCTCGACCGCGGTGCGCACCGTCGCCTCCTCGCCGCCGCGGACCAGGGCGGCCTGCGCCGGGTCCCGCAGCAGCGTGAGCGTCCCGAGCGCGATCATGTTCGCGGTGGTCTCGTGGCCGGCGACGAGCAGGAGCATGCCCATCGCGCCGGCCTCCTCGCGCGTCAGCTCGCCCGCGACGACCTGTCCGGCGAGGCGGCCGAGGACGTCGTCGGGCGGGTCCTTCTCGCGATCGGTGACGAGGCCGGCGAGGTAGTCCTTGAGCTCCACGGCGGCGGCGAGCTGGTCGTCGGCGGCCGCGCGCGTGCTCACCAGGCAGTGCGAGAGCCGCTGGAAGTAGGCGTGGTCGTCGTAGGGCACGCCGAGCATCCGGCAGATCACCAGCGAGGGCAACGGCAGCGCGAAGGCCTCGACGAGATCGACCGGCTGCGTGGCCGCGGCCATCGCGTCGAGCAGGTCGTCGGTGATCGCGGCGATCGACGGGCGCAGGGCCTCGACCCGCCGCACGGTGAACTCCGGGATCAGCATGCGGCGGTAGCGGGCGTGCTCCGGGTCGTCCATCGAGATGAACGACGGCACCGCGCGCCGCCGCGTGGCGAGGCCCGCCGACGTCGCGGGGTAGCCCTCGCGCGTGGCGTCCGAGCTGAGGCGTGGGTCGGCGAGCACCGCCCGGACGTCGTCGTGCCGGGTCACCAGCCACGGCGTGCTGCCGTCCCAGAGCCGCACCCGGCGCACCGGGTCCTGCTCCCGGATCGCGTCCAGCTCGGCCGGCGGGTCGAACGGGCACTGCCGGGCCATCGGGTAGGCCGGGGTCTCGACGCTCATGGCACCTCCACCGCTGACGACTAGATACATAGGCTAACTAATTGCTATGGGTGACGTCGAGAGCGCGGTGGGTGACCGACGGCTCAGGTCAAGGACTCGGCGGATCGTCCAGGAAGTCCGCGGTCGGCACGAAGTAGAGGTTGCCGGTGGTCGCGGTGGAGAAGTCGAGGATCCGGTCGTGATGGGCGTCGGCCGTGCCGAGGAACATGTTCTCGAGCATCTTCTCGATCACCGCGGGGTCGTGGGCGTAGCCGACGAAGTAGGTCCCGTACTCGTCGGTGCCGACGTGCCCGAACGGCATGTTGAACCGCAGGATCTGCAGCTGTTCGCCCTTGTCGTCCTCGATCACGTTCAGCGCGATGTGCGAGTCCGGCGGCTTGCGGTCCTCGGGCATCTCGACGTCCTGCAGCTTCGTGCGCCCGATCGCGTTCTCCTGGTCCTCGGTCGACAGGGCGTTCCAGCCGTCCATGTCGTGGAGGTACTTCTGCGTGACGACGTAGCTGCCGCCCGCGAAGCCGGGGTCCTCGTCGCCGACGAGGACGGCACGGGCCGCGGCGGCGCCGTCGGGGTTCTCGGTGCCGTCGACGAAGCCGAGCAGGTCGCGCTCGTCGAAGAACCGGAACCCGTGCACCTCGTCGACGATCCGGGCGTGGCCGCGCAGCCGCGTGGTGAGCAGCTGGGCGAGCTCGAAGCACATGTCGAGACGGTGGGCGCGCAGGTGCACGTGGAGGTCGCCGGGCGTCGACGGCGCGTGGTGGTCGCCGTCCAGCGCGCGGAACTCGTGCAGGCCGGCGGGCCTGGGCGCGCCGAACAGGCGGTCCCAGACGGCCGCACCGACGCCGACGACGCACGTGAGCGCGCCCTCCGGCAGCCGGAAGCCGACCGAGCGCTTGAGTCCGGAGACGTCGGCGAGGACGTCGCGCACCGCGTCCTCGGCGCCGGGCTCGACGACGAACGTGAGGAAGATCGATGCCTCGGTGAGCGGGGTGAGGATCGCCTGGGGCTCGGGTGAGCTCGTGGTGGGTGAACCCATGGCGCTCACCCTGCCCGATCTCGGACGGTGATCCCAGGCGCTCTCGTGGACGACGCGGACACCGGGTCGCCGGCGGACCCCAGGGACGGAGATCAGGAGCGCATCAGGTACCTGATGGGGCCGTCGAAGGTGCGTCGTGCGCTCGTGATCTCCGAGGAAGCGGCGAGGCACGCGGGCCCCCGCCACCACGGGCGGAGATCACGAGCGCGTCAGCCACGTCCACACGCCGGTCGAGGTGGACACCGCGCTCCTGATCTCCGGGTGAGTCCTCCAGGACGCCGGTCTCAGTGCTTCGTCACCGCGCGCAGGGCGTCGCCGAGCACGTCGAGGCCGAGGTGCAGGTCGTCGTCGGAGATCGTCAGCGGCGGGGCGATGCGCACGATCCCGCCCAGTCCGCGCAGCTGGACGATGTTGACGTGCAGGCCGCGGCGGCGGCAGTCCTCGGTGAGCTCGCCGATCAGCTCGACGGCCGGGGTGCGGCTCTCTTTGTCGGTCACCAGCTCCACGCCCTGGAGCAGGCCGCGGCCGCGCACGTCGCCGATCTCCTCCACCTCGTCCCGCAGGGCCAGCAACCGGGCCCGCATCTGCTCGCCGAGCACGCGGGCGCGCTCGGCGAGCCCGTCGCGGGTCACCACGCGCAGCACCGTGTGGGCCACGGACGCCGCGAGCGGGTCGGAGACGTGGGTCGTGTAGAAGAGGAAGCCCCGCTCGTGGCAGACCTGCTCGATCTCGGGCGACGTGACGACGGCGGCGACGGGCAGTCCGGCGCCGAGGGTCTTCGACAGCGTGAGGATGTCCGGCGCGACGCCGTCGCGTTCGAACGCGTACATCGTGCCGGTGCGCCCGACACCGGTCTGGGCCTCGTCGGCGATCAGCAGCATGCCGCGCTCGGCGCACTTCGCCCGCAGCCGCGCGAGGTAGCCCGGCGGCAGCTCGATGATCCCGCCCGAGGACAGGATCGGCTCGACGAGACAGGCCGCGAGGCTGCCCGTCGACTGCCGGTCGACGAGGTCGAAGCCGTGCTCGAGCTCGGTCTCCCAGTCGTGGCTGCCGTCGGGGCGGCGGAACGGCGAGCGGTACGCGTCGGGCGTGGGCAGCGCGAGGTTGCCGGGGATGGTCGGGCCGTAGCCGCGACGGCCCGCCGAGAACGTCGCCGCGGCCGCGCCGAACGTCATGCCGTGCCACGAGCGGTCGAACGAGACGATCTCGTAGCTGCCCGTCGCGAGCTTGGCCATCTTCAGCGCGGCCTCGTTCGACTCCGCGCCGGTGCTGACCAGCAGGACCTTGGACAGCGGCGCCGGGAGCGTGCCGGCCAGGGCGGCGGCGAACTCCAGCAGCGGCGGGCTGAGCATGCCGCTGTGGAGGTGGTCGAGCGTCGCCGCCGCCCGGGACACGGTCTCGACGATCTCCGGGTGGCCGTGGCCGAGGACGGCGCTCATCTGGCCGGACGTGAAGTCCACCAGCTCGAGGCCGCCGCGCGTGACCACCCGCGAGCCCTCCGCCCGCTCGACGAGGTCCGGCGCGAACGGGACCCCGTAGCGGACGAGGTGCTCGGTGGGCTCGCTCACGGGTCAGCCGTCGTCGTCACCGTCGTTGTCCGGCTGGGCCGGCTGCGCGGGCTGGGCCGGCTGCTGCTGGACCTGGCCCGGCGCGGGCTGCTGCCCCTGGCCCGGGACACCCGGTGCCGGCGCCATCTGGCTCACCGAGGGCGGCGCGGCGGGCCCGTCGTCATCGTCGCCGCCGCCGGTGACGTCGCGGTAGGTGAACACGAGCACGAGGCCGATGATCGCGGCCACGACCGCCACCCCGGCTCCGATGCGGTCCTTGGTCATCACGGCATGACGCCCTTTCTCCAGGGTTCGGGTTGCTCGGGGTCGGCTCAGTCGTCGAGGGGGACGCCGCCGAAGGACACCAGGCTGGTGATGAAGTAGATGACGTAGAGGCCGAGCAGGACGATCCCGTGCCAGCGCAGGAGCCGGCCGCTCGAGATGAACAGCGCGGCGATCAACGTCATGACGATGAGCGCCGGCAGGTGCCAGACCAGCACGGACTGGTCGACGGTGATGGCCCCGCCGACGAGCAGGATGATGCCGAGCTTGCCGGTCACGGAGAACACGACGCTGCCGACGACGTTCGCCATGGCGATCTCCGGCGCGCCGCGGCGCTGCGGCTCGGCGGTGAGGAAGATGTCCTCCAGCGAGAGCGCGAGCGTCGCGATGGTGACGCCGAAGACGGTGCCGTCGATCGCGAACTCGTCGAGGATGCCCTCGGTGCCCTGCCCGGCGACCACGGCGCCGACCACGAGACCGACCAGGGCGATGACCGCGAACAGGATGGTCACGCCCGGCGACTGGGCGCGGGCCTTGAGGAAGCCCTGGTCGACCTTCAGGTCCTCCGGCAGGTCGAAGCCTTGGTGCCCGCCGCCGGTGCTCGACGGTGCGTCGTCACCGCTGCCGCCGTCGCCGCCGCCCCCGGTCAGGGTCGCGGTGGCGGTCCCGCCGCCGGTGGGGGCGCCGACCTTGATGTCGTCGATCTGCTCGTAGAGCTCGGCGTTGCGCCAGACCGGGCGCCGCGACGAGTACTCGCGGTAGGCGATCCAGCCGACGAAGGCGATGAACAGCACCAGCAGGACGACGCCGGTGAGGATCGTGAGCACGCCGGCGAGCGCGAGCGCGTACATCACCACCGGCGCGGCGACGAACAGGACGAGGTAGCTCGTCGGCACGTCCACCGGCGTCGGTGCGACGATCGCGGCGATGGCGAGCACCACGCCGGTCATGGCGACGGTGGTGCCGATGACCGTGCCGAGGGCGACGTTGCTGAGGTCCTCGAGGTTCAGCACGATCCCGAACGCGAGGTCGTCGAACTCGATGCCGGTGAAGACCACGGCGATGAGGAACAGCGAGATCGCCCAGCGGCTCGCGACCCCGACCAGATAACCGATGAGCTTCTCCGCGCTGTACACGAGCACGGCGATGCCCAGCACGAATTCGAGGACGGGGATCACAGGCCACTCCCGGTTACGCCGATGTCAGAAGAGATCGCGTCGGCGACGATGGTGATCGGGACCACCCGAACGCGCAACAGGTCGACCCTGGTCCATCCTTCGCCCGGGCGAAACTGTCCGTTCGGACCGTGACGATCACGGGCTCGACGGGGCAGGCGAATCTAGGCTGGCGGCCATGTCCTCCCTCCCGGAACCGCCCGCCGACCTGCGCGCCGCGGTGGACGCGGTGCTCCCCGGCGCCCGCACCGACCTCGAGGCGCTGGTGCGCATCCCGAGCATCTGGGCCGACCCGGCGCACGCCGACGACACCCGGCGCAGCGCCGACGCCGTCGCGACGCTGGCGCGGGAGGCCGGCGCGGCGCGGGTCGACGTCCTCGCGGCCGAGGGCGGGGCACCGGCGGTGGTCGCGCACTGGCCCGCGCCCGACGGTGCGCCCACAGTGATGCTCTACGCCCACCACGACGTCCAGCCGACCGGTGGCGACGAGCTGTGGACGACGGCGCCGTTCGAGCCGGACGAGCGCGACGGCCGCCTCTACGGGCGCGGCGCCGCCGACGACAAGGCCGGCGTGATGACCCACCTCGCCACGCTGCGCGCGTTCGGGGGGAAGCCGCCGGTCGGCATCGTGCTGTTCGTCGAGGGCGAGGAGGAGTCCGGCTCCCCGACGCTGTCGGCGCTGCTCGCCGAGCACGGCGCGTCGCTGGCCGCGGACGTCATCGTCATCGCCGACGCCGCGAACGCCGCGGTCGACGTCCCCGCGCTCACCACGAGCCTGCGCGGCCTGGCCAACATCGTCGTCGAGGTCTCGATGCTCGAGCGCGCGGTGCACTCGGGCATGTGGGGCGGCCCGGCCGGCGACGCCCTCACCGCGCTGTGCCGCCTGCTCGCGACCCTGCACGACGACAAGGGCTCGGTCGCGGTGCCCGGGCTCGTCGAGGGCTCCTCCGACGCCCCGGACACCGAGGAGGACGACTTCCGCGGCGACGCCGGCCTGCTCGACGGCGTCGAGCTGCTCGGCACCGGCACGATCCCGGAGCGTCTCGCCCACAAGCCGGCGATCGCCGTCCTCGGCATCGACGCGCCGGCGGTGGACGGCTCGGCGAACGTGCTGCTGCCCCGCGCCCGCGCGATGGTCAGCGTCCGGCTCGCGCCGGGCGACGACGCCGGGCGGGCCGTGGAGGCCGTCACCGAGCACCTGCGCCGCCACGTGCCGTGGGGCGCGCACCTCGCGGTGTCGACGAAGGCGGCCGCGGAGCCGTTCGCGCTCGAGCCCACCGGAGACGTCTACGACCTCGCCCGCGACGCCCTGGCCGCGGCGTTCGGCAACGACGTCGTGGAGATGGGGATGGGCGGGTCGATCCCGTTCATCGCCGAGTTCGCGCGGACCTTCCCCGGGGCGAGCGTCATGGTGACGGGGGTCGGGGACCCGGCAAGTCGCTGGCACGGGGTGGACGAGAGCCTGCACCTGGGGATGTTCGGACGCTGCGTGCTCGCCGAGACCATGCTGCTGCATACGCTGGCTGGGGCCGCGACGCGATGATCTGGACGATGCCGACGAGCAGCACGATGATCGTCAGCAGCCGCTCCGCGGCGGGCAGGGGCCGGAACCAGCCGTAGACCTGCGTGGCCACGGCGACCACCTGCGCGCCGAGCGGCAGGGCGATCGCCCCCCAGCCGGTGATCTCGCGGGGCGGCCGGGCCCCCGCGGGCAGCCGGGTCGCGCCGACGGCGAACGCGAGCGCGCCGGCGCTCCACAGGAAGTCGTAGGGCCCGTCGTGGGACACGACGTCGGCGGCGGTGAGGCTGTAGGCGGCGTCGGCGACGGTCAGGCAGATCAGCCCGGTGCTCACCCACGGCCAGCTGCCCGCCAGGCGCCACGACATCAGCGGGAGCGTGCCGAGCATCGCGCCGAGCAGCAGCACGTCGCCGAGGGGGTAGGCGACGGTCACGACCTTGCCCAGGGTGTCGATGGGCGCGGCCTGGAGCACCGGCACGATCACGACGAGGACGCCGGGCGTCGCGACGACGAGCACGAGGATGAAGCCGTCGAGCCAGCGGTGCCACGGGATGCCGCCGTCCACCCGCGCCCGGATCATCATCACGAGGCCGGCCATGAACAGCGGGTAGGTGGCGAGGTAGAGCGGGTCGGTGGGGTTCGGCGTCGGCACGACGCCGCCGTCGGCGTAGAGCACGCTCCACGTGACCTCGGCGAGGCCGAACAGCAGCAGCGCGGCGCTGAAGCACCACCACGCCGCTCGGGCCGCGCCCGTGCGCCGGCGGGCGCCCCGCACGCAGACCGCGGCCGAGGCGAGGATGAGCGAGCTGTGCAGCCAGTCGTCGACGATCGGCAGGTCGGCCGGGTGGGGCCCGGAGACGATCTGGTGGGTGGCCTCGACGACGAGCCCGAGCGCGAGGACGCCGATGACGACGCGGTGCGCGGCGGCGCCCTCGGTGCGGGCGCGGAGGCGGGCGAACCTGGCCGTGGGTGCCATGCGACCGCCCCTCCCGTGTCGTCAGGGGACCACGGTGACGGGCCGGCAGCCCTCGCGCACCGGCCGAACGGTCAGCGCGCCGCGTCCGCCGTTGGCCGGATCGCCCGACGGGCCCGCGCCCGTGCTCCGGACGGACCGTCCGATTGCTCGCCATCTCAGTGGTCGACGCACCCGAACGCGCGAGCGGTAACGCCCGCGCCGAGGGGGCCGATGGCAGGGCACATCGCGCCCGACGCACCCCGGAGTCGGCGCGACCGAGCCCAGGAGGACCACGCGCCGTGGCCACCAGACCACCCGCCCCCCGCCGCCGTCGCGCGCTCTGCCTCGCCTCCCTCTCCGGAGCCGCCGCCGTCGCCCTGGCGATCCTCTCGATCACGTCCGCCCCCCTCGCCGGCGCCGCGCCCGGTGCCGCCCCGGCCAAGCCGAGGACGACCACGACCACGACCACCACCGCCGCGACGACGACCACGACGTCGCCCCCGAACGGGGCCCGCGACCCGCTGCGGCAGCCGTTCGCCTCCACCAGCCCGTGGAACATGCCGCTGGGCAGCGGCGCGGTGTACGTCCCGGCGAACCTTCCCGCCATCCCCGGCAACGACACGACGGCACGGGTCCCGCAGATCGACGACGAGCCGATCGTGCTCGCGCCGACCGCACCGCTGACCCAGGTCCTGGCCAGCAACGGCGGCTGGGGTGGCAACCGCTGCAAGACGCAGAAGACGGTGCTCGCCACCGTGCCGATCCCGGCGGGCTACGTGCTGCCGAACGACAACCGCAACCAGAGCGCCTCCTTCCTCCTGCCCGACGGCCGCACCATCGTGTCGACCCAGCCACTCGCCCGGTGCACCGCGGGCGGCCCGGCCAGCAGCTACGTCCGCTACCCCGACCAGGACATCTACGGCGACGGGATCCAGGGTGCCCACGGCGGGTCGGGCCTGAGCGGTCTCGGCGGGTCGATCAGGGTCGGCGAACTCCGTCCCGGGGACCAGGGGCCCCGGCACGTCCTGAAGATGAACCTCTACGCCCGCTCCGAGCTGGCCCAGTGCAGCACCTCGACCCAGTGCTTCCGGTGGCCCGCGGTCAAGGCCGACGGCTACGCCGTGGGCTGGTACGGGTCCGTCGGTGGCAACACCAACGGCGCCATGCGGATGGGCTCGCTGCTCGCGATCCCGCCGTCGGTCGACCTGTCGTCGCTGGCCCTCGAGACCGACCCGGGCCGCCAGATCGCGTGGACGCTGCAGAACTACGGCGCCTACGTCGTCGACGACACCTACGGCCCGTCGTTCGCGATCGAGGCCGAGCACGGGCCCGGTGGCAACGTCCGCACCCAGTTCCGCAGCGACTACGGCCTGGACTTCGAGGTCTACGCCAACGCGCCGAACGCCTGGAGCCGGGACCTGCAGCGCATCCGGACAGCGCTCTCCGCGGTCGACAACAACGGCCCGTCGAGCATCGGTGGGGGCGGCACGCCGCGGCAGCCGCTCCTGCCCGACCTCGTCGCACCGTCGTCGGCCCCGGCGAACGCCGACCCGGCGACCACCGTGGAGACCGCTCCCGGCCCGGCCACGTCGCGCCCGGCGGTCCCGGCGCGTTAAGCGCCGTCGTAGTGACCGGCGTAGCGCTCGCGCAGCACGTTCTTCTGGATCTTGCCGGTGGAGGTGCGGGGGAGCTCGTCGACGACGATCACCGACTTCGGCAGCTTGTAGCGGTCGAGCCGCCCGCCCAGCTCCTTCACGAGCGTCTCGGGGTCGACGTCGGCCCCGGCCGCCGGCACGACCACCGCGGTGATCGCCTCGCTCCACCGCTCGTGGGGCAGGCCCAGGACCGCGACCTCGCCGACGACCGGGTCGGCGTAGAGCGCGCGCTCGACCTCGAGCGAGGCGACGTTCTCGCCGCCGGTCTTGATGACGTCCTTCGACCGGTCGGTGAACCAGAGGATGCCGTCGTCGTCGACCCGGCCGATGTCGCCGGAGTGGAACCAGCCGTGGGCGAAGACCTCCGCGGTGGCCTCCGGCTTGTGCAGGTAGCCGGTCATCGTGTGCGGGCCGCGGTAGACGATCTCGCCCTCCTCGCCGTGGGGGAGGAGCTCGCCGTCCGGACCCATGATCGCCATCTGGACGTTGACCACCGGCGTGCCGACGGCTCCGGGGTGCGTGAGCTGGTGCTCGGGGCGGAACAGGGTGGCGGTCGGGCTCATCTCGGTCTGGCCGAACAGCAGGTAGAAGTCGCAGCCGAACGCCTCGATGGCGCGCCGGACCTGCGCCTCGGGCATGGGTGCCATCGCGTAGCACGCCCGGCGCAGGCTGGAGACGTCGCGCGTGGCGAGGTCGGGGTGGTCGAGCATCGCCCGGTACATCATCGGCAGCCCGAAGATCTGGGTGATGCGCTCGCGCTCGATCATCGCGAGCAGCGTCGCCGGGTCGAAGGCGCGCAGGACGTGGATGGTCGCGCCGACCATGACCGCGGGCGTGCAGTGCGTGTTGAGCTGCGCGGTGTGGAACATCGGCAGCATCGCGACGAAGCGGTCGTCCTCGCCGAACTTCGCCTCGAGCGCCATCGTGATCGACTCGAGGTAGATCGCGAGGTGGTTGCCGATCACGCCCTTCGGTGCCGACGTCGTGCCGCTGGTGTAGAGGTACGTGATCGGGTCGCGGTCGCCGACGAGGACCTCCGGCTCGCCGTCGTCGGCGTCCAGCACGTCCTCGAGGAGCAGGCGACCGTCCGCCGGGGCGCCCGTCCCCGGCGCGACGATCACGTCGGTGACGCCGGGGGACTGCTCGACGGCGGACGCGAGCGCGTCCACCAGCTGCGACTCCACCACGATCCCGCGGGCCCCGGAGTCCTGCAGGACGTAGGCGACCTCGTCGGACCGCCACCCGAGGTTCACCGGCACGCAGACGACGCCGAGCTTGGCGCACGCGTAGTACGTGGCGAGGAACTCGGCGCTGTTGCCCGCCGCGAGGGCCAGGGCGTCGCCGCGGCCGTACCCCCGGCCCGCGAGGCCCCGGGCGAGGCGGTTCACCCACGCGTTCACCGCCGCGTAGGTCCAGCTCCGCTCCCCGTCGACGATCGCCGTCCGGTCGGGGTGCCGCGACGCGGTGCGGGTCAGCGAGTCGCCGACGTTGACGCGGTGGACGAGGTTCTCGGCGATCTCGGGGGCCAGCGGCGTCATCGTCTGCTCCGGGTGGGAAGGAGGTCCTCCGGGATGTCGACGACCCGGGAGCGGAGGTACTCGCCGAGGCCTTTGGCCTGGGGGTCCGGGCGGGTGGCGGACGCGACGCCCTCGCCGAGGATCCCGACGACCACGACGTTGACCGCCCGCAGGTTGGGCAGCGCGTGGACCTGCACGGGCAGGTCCCGGGCCTCGGGCAGCAGCGCCCGCACCCGGTCCGGGGTGACGAAGGAGCGGAGCCAGGCGTACTCCGCGTCGGTGCGGGTCCAGAGCCCGACGTTGGCGTTGCCGCCCTTGTCCCCGGAACGGGCGGCCGCGACCGCGCCGAGCGGGGCGCGGCGGGTGGGGCCGTCCGGAGCCGGCGCCGGGGACGCCGTCGGCGCGGGGGCGCCGGCCGCCACGGCCGGCGGGGTGGGGTCGATCCTGACGACGGTGCCGTCGGGCCGCGTCACGCGGTGCTCGACCTCGGTGGCCGGGACCAGGGTGGGCCAGTAGACGCCGAACGCGCTCGCGTCCGAGGGCGGGGTGGTGGTGTGGAAGCCGGGATAGCCGCCGAGCGCCAGCTCCATCGTGGTGTTGGAGAACGCGCGCCCGACCTTGGCCTTGTCGGGATCCTTGACGGTGATCTTGAGGTGCGCGGTGGCCTGCTCGTTGCCGGGGGCGTCGGGGTGGTCGAAGCGCAGCAGGCGCACGTCGACCTCGGCGAAGCGGTCCTTGCCGCCGAGGAGCTCGAAGAGCTCCTGCTCGGCCCAGGCGGCCTTGCCCTCGATGTCGAGGCCGGTCAGCACCATGGTCATGGTGTTGCGGTAGCCGCCCTCGTGGTTCAGCGCGACCTTGAGCGTCTCCGGCGGCGCGCTGCCGCGGGTGCCCGCGATCCGCACCCGGTGCTCGCCGTCGGGGGTCAGGGTGAGGCTGTCGAAGTGCGCGACGGCGTCCGGGCCGGCGTAGGCGGGGTCGGCGATCTCGTAGAGCAGCTGCGCGGTGACGGTCCCGACCGAGACCAGCCCGCCGGTGCCCGGGTGCTTGGTGATCACGCTCGAGCCGTCGTCGGCGACCTCGGCGATCGGGAAACCGGGGTACCGGCGGTCGGTGACCTCGTCCATGAACGCGTAGTTGCCGCCCGTGGCCTGGGGGCCGCACTCGATGACGTGCCCGGCGGCCATCGCGCCCGCGATCGCGTGGAGGTCGGTGCGCGCCCAGCCGTGCCACCACGCCGCGGGCCCGACCACCACCGAGGCGTCGGTGACCCGCCCGGTGACCACGACGTCGGCGCCCGCGCCCAGGGCGTCGGCGATGCCGAAGCCCCCGAGGTAGGCGTTCGCGGTGACCGGCGAGACGGCGCTCTCGCCGAGCTTGCGGCCGGTGTCGAGGTGGGCGAGATCGTGGCCGGCGGCCTGCAGCGCGTCGAGGCGGTCGACGATGTCGTCGCCGTCGACGTGGGCGACCCGGGGATGCAGGCCGAGGCGCTCGGCCAGCGCGGTCACCTCGGTCGCGAGCCCGCCCGGGTTGAGCCCGCCGGCGTTGGCGACGATCCGGATGCCGCGGTCCAGGCAGGTGCCCAGGACCTCCTCGAGCTGGGCGAGGAACGTCTTCGCGTAGCCCGCCGACGGGTCCTTCCGCCGCGCCTTGTACAGGATCAGCATCGTCAGCTCGGCGAGGTAGTCGCCGGTCAGGACGTCGATCGGGCCGCCGTCGACCATCTCCCGGGCGGCGGCGAGACGGTCGCCGTAGAACCCGGAGCAGTTGCCGATGAGCACGGGCCGGGTCATGCGGGGCTCCCGTCGCGGGTGGAGGGGGCGCGGCCGTCGGCGGGGGCGCCGGCGAACGCCTGGGCGATGGACATCCACTCGGTCGCGACCGGACCGGTGACGCGCAGGCCCGTGTCGTCGCGGTGCCGACGCTGGGTGACGGCGAGGCAGAAGTCCAGGGCGGTGCCCTCGACGCGGTCGGCGGCGTCCTCGGGCCCCCAGGTCCAGCGGTCGCCCGAGGGGGCGTCCAGCGCGACCCGCACCGGCGCCTCGGGCACCGGGCGGCCGCGCAGCGCGAACGCGAAGCCGGCGGTCCGGACGCCGAGGTGGGCGATGTGGCGCAGCCGGTCGGTGGGCTCGCGGACGGCGCCGAGCGCGTCGGCGATGTCCTGTCCGTGGGCCCACGTCTCCATGAGCCGGGCGGTGGCCGACGACGCGGCGCTCATGTCGGGGCCGTACCAGGGCAGCCGCGTCGACGGGTCGAGACCCGAGAACACGGCGATGTAGCCGGCCCGCGCCCGCACGAGCCAGTCACGGACGGCGGCGGCGGGGAGGTGCGCGTGCTGCGCGGCGACCTGGTCGGGGAAGTCGTCGCCGAGCTCCCGGAGCTCGGCGGACTCGCGGCGGAACCGGTCGGGGTCGGCGGCCGCGAGCGTGGCGGTCTCGTCGAAGTAGGCGAGGTGGGTGAGCTGGTCGCGGATCGACCAGCCCTCGGCCGGCGTCGCCGCGCCGACGCCGTCGTCGTCGAGGGGCTCGACGAGCGCGAGCACGACGTCGGTCTCGGCCTGCAGGTCCGCGAGCAGCGCGGTCATGTCGACGGCCACGTCAGCGCCCCTGCCAGACGGGCGTGCGCTTCTCGGCGAAGGCGCTCGGCCCTTCCTGGGCGTCGGCCGAGAGGTAGACGGGCTCCCAGATCTCCTCGGCGCGGGCGTACGCCTCCTCGCGCGGGTGCGTCGCGGAGAGGTACGCGGTGCGCTTGCCGGCGAGCACCGACAGCGGGGCGTTGCCCGCGATGCGCTCGGCGAGCTGCTGGGTGTGGGCCGCGAGGTCGGCGCCGGGCACCACGTGGTTCACGAGCCCGGCCTCCCGGGCGCGCGGCGCGTCGAGCGGGTCGCCGGTGAGCAGCAGCTCCAGCGCGATCCGCGGCGGGACCAGCCACGACAGCGGCGCCGCCCACGGCGACCCCCGCCCCACCTTCACCTCGGTGATCGCGAACCGGGCGTGGTCGGCGGCGACGACGAGGTCGCACTGCTGGGCGAGCAGGAACCCCCCGGCGTAGGCGACGCCGTTGACCGCGGCGATCGTCGGCTTGGCGACGTCGACGTTGCGGCCGAACTGGGGCAGGAAGTCCGGCGGAGGGACCTGCAGCGCGCTCGCGGACATCTCCTTGAGGTCGCCGCCCGCGCAGAACGCCTTCTCTCCGGCGCCGGTGAGCACCAGGACCTTCGCCTCGGTGTCGGCGTTGAACCGGTGCACCCCGTCGAACAGCCCGTCGCGGACGTCCTTCGACAGCGCGTTGCGGGCCTCGGGCCGGTCGATGGTCAGCCAGGCCACGCCGCGCGTGACCTCGTAGCGGACGGCGCTCACGCGGTCTCCTCCTCGGGTTCGGTGATCACGGCGAGCACCTCGCCCGTGTCGACGGTGTCGCCGAGGGACACCAGCAGATCGGCGACCACGCCGTCCACCGGCGCCTTCACCTGGTGCTCCATCTTCATGGCCTCGAACACGAGCACGGTCGTGCCGGCGCTGACCGTCTGGCCCGTCTCGGCGAGGACGCGGACGACGGTGCCGGGCATCGGGGCGAACAGGGAGCCCGGCGCGGCCTCGGTGCCGGGGACCGGCAGCCGTTCGACGTCGACGAGGTCTCCTCCGCCGAGCGGGCTGTCGACGTACACGGCGGCGCCGACCCGGTGCAGCGTCACCGTGCGCCGGACGCCGTCGACCTCGAGGTCCACGGCGTCCGCGGTCGCGTCGTGGACGAGCAGCCCGGTCAGGGGCTCTCCGTCGACCGAGGCCCACCACCCGCGGCGTGTGCGGCGGTAGGCGACGACGACCTCCTGCTCGCCGAGCCGGAACGTCGCCACCTGGGGCGCGCTGACGACGTTGCGCCAGCCGCTGGGGACCGGGCGCTGCACGGGCGGGTCGGCGCGGCGCCCGGCCTGGTCGGCCAGCGCGGCGGCGACGGCGTGCACCCGGCGGCGGGTGGCGGCCACGTCGGCGGGTCCGGCGGCGAGCGCCGCGGGGTCGTGCCGCGTGAGGTAGCCGGTGTCGGTGCGCCCGGCGAGGAATTCCGGCTCGCGCAGGACGCCGACGAGCAGGTCGCGGTTGGTGACCAGCCCGTGCACCTCGGCCTCGGCCAGGGCCCGCGCCAGCCGCCGGGCGGCCTGGCCGCGCGTCGCGCCGTGCGCGATGACCTTCGCCAGCATCGGGTCGTAGTGGGTGCCGACCACCGAGCCGCTGCGCACCCCGGTGTCGACGCGCACGCCCGGGAGGTCGGGCACCGTGAAGCGGTGCAGCGTGCCGCTGCCCGGCCGGTAGTCGTGCGCCGGGTCCTCGGCGTAGAGCCGGGCCTCGATGGCGTGCCCGTGCAGCGACGCGCCCAGCACGTCGGCGGGCAGCGGGTCGCCTTCGGCGACCTGCAGCTGCAGGGCGACCAGGTCGAGCCCGGTGACCTCCTCGGTGACCGGGTGCTCGACCTGCAGGCGGGTGTTGACCTCGAGGAAGAAGAACTCCCCGTCCTGTCCCAGGACGAACTCGACCGTGCCCGCGCCGGTGTAGCCGATCGCCTTGCCCGCCGCGACGGCGGCGCTGCCGAGCTGGTCGCGCAGCGCGTCGTCGACGGCCGGCGACGGCGCCTCCTCGATGATCTTCTGGTAGCGGCGCTGGATGGAGCACTCGCGCTCGAAGAGGTGCACGACCGTGCCGTGGGTGTCGCCGAAGATCTGGACCTCGACGTGGCGCGGGTCCTCGACGAACCGTTCGAGGAACACGGTGCCGTCGCCGAACGCCGACGCCGCCTCCCGCCGCGCCCCGGCGACCGCGTCGGCGACCTCGCCGGCGTCGCGGACGATGCGCATCCCGCGCCCGCCGCCCCCGAACGCGGCCTTGACCAGCACCGGGAACCCGATGCCCTCGGCCATCTCCCGCAGGGCGTCGGCGGAGGGCTCGTCCCCGGCGTCCACGACGGCGCCGGGCAGCACCGGCACGCCGGCCCTCCCCATCAGCTCCTTCGCGGCGATCTTGGAGCCCATCGCCTCGATGGCCTCGACCGGCGGGCCGACGAAGCACAGGCCGGCCTCGGCGCACGCGCGCGCGAAGCCGGCGTTCTCCGAGAGGAAGCCGTAGCCGGGGTGGACGGCGTCGGCGCCGGTGGCCCGCGCCGCGGCGATGATCGCGTCGACCCGCAGGTAGGTGTCCGACGGCGCGGCGCCGGGCAGGTGCACGGCCTCGTCGGCCAGGGCGACGAAGGGCGCGTCGGCGTCGGGGTCGGAGAAGACCGCGACGGTGGCGACGTCGAGCGCGCGGGCGGACCGGATCACGCGCTCGGCGATCTCGCCGCGGTTGGCCACGAGCAGCTTGGTGATCATGGATGCCTTTCGGGGGTCGTGGGGGGGGGGGGCCCCCCCCCGGGAAAAACACGG